>DATHOB010000135.1:0-2675 GCA_035485355.1 Opitutales bacterium
CTCATAGACCAGTCCGCGCGGCTGAAGATAAAGGGCCTCAAAGTAATAACCGAAGCTGGGGTGCAGGTAATAGACCGGATAATTCTGCGTGACGCGAGCCATGAACCTGGCCAGGTTGTCGCTGGGAAGAACCAGCGGCAAACGGTCCAGATTGGTCGTGACCACGCTGCGAAGTTCGGGGTACTGCCCGACCAGATAGAGGATGTAATCCCGATGCGCGAACGATTCAGTGTCAATCAGAATATGCTCGTTCCGCAGACCGCGGCGCTCGCATTCGGCCTGCAGCAGGAACAAGCGGGCCGCGTCATCGCTGAGCACGATCGACTTCTTGCTGGGCAATCCGTCCAAGGTCAGCCGGGCGAATTGCTGGAGCACATGGCTGCTGCCAGCCCGGATGCGCGGGAAAGTTCCGCAAGCCAGCACGACCGGGGCGCCAAGAGCAAGCACCCACACCGCCACCACCAAAAGGAAACTAACGAGGCGTGCCAACGAACTTTGCCTTTCCCAGGCCAGCAGCTTGATCGTGCCGAACACCAGCAGCATGTAGCCGCTGAAATATCCGACGCAGAGCGCGCCGCTGTAATAGAAGGTCAGAAAGCTCACCGGCTGTTCGCGCATGCGCACGCTGGGGCTGAATTTAAAATCAAAGAACGTGACCAGCGCCAAAGCCAGGAAGGCGACGTGCATGACGCTGAACATCCAGCGCGTCAAAATGTTGCCGGCCGCGCTGACTTCCCCTTCAAAGGAGGGCCAGCGGATGGCTGCGAAGATCAACGGCAGAATGGTAGGCACGGCCGCCACCAGCACCACCCAGTGCGGCACCAAAAACCGGAGGCCAAGTGTTTGCGCGGCCAATTCTTGATGCAGCAGGATCCAGAAGTCCTCATGGGTGCCGCGCCCGCTGCCCAGGAAGGGGATGAGCAAATAAAGTGACAGGCCCGCCAACCCGCACCCAAACATGCGGGCCAAAAATTGGCCGTTGAAAAAACCGGCCAGACCGCGAATCCAAAGCACGGCCATTAAATATAACGGGAAGAATCCCAGCAGCGCCCAGTTATTGGTGGCTCCCAAAGCATAGGTAAAAGCCGACACCAGCAGCCATTTGTCATTGTGGGAGATGCGATACTCCAGCAGGCAATTAATCACGAAGGCGAAGACCAGCAGATTGAGCATCTCCCCCGTGGCCACGATGGCGTTTTCCCAAAAGGTCAGTTGCGTCGCCAAAATGAGCACGGCAAAGAATACCGGCAAAAACGAGGCCCGGAGGGAAAGCAGCGAATGGGCGCCCAACTCCCGCAATCGTTGCTCACGCGTCCGGTCTTGGGGCAACAACCGCACGGAACGAGCCAGCAAGCCGAGCGTCAAAGCCGCACACAGCGCGGTGAAAATGTTCAGGGCCGCAGGCTGCCAGGCCACGGGCAGGAGCCGCGCCGGGAACGTGAGCACAAGGAACAGCGGCGCCATGGGTTTCGAATGCCACGCCAGCGAGTAGGGATGCCAGTCCCAGCCGGTCACTTGCGACATTAACGGCAGCGAACTCAGGGACACCCAATGGTTCAAAGTAAATCCATACAAAAGCAAGGCCCCGAAGATGACGAGCCGTGGCGAAAGTAAAATGGGCCTCTGTGGCGGAGGGTTGGTCTTGTCTTGCGCTGTCATGAGTAGTTCAGTCTGGATGAATCCGCGGCCTTTTGGCAAGGCTTATGCAGCGCCGGTTGGCGGCGCGGTCCATCTCAGGTCGGCGACGCATTCCGTGTGTTGGGTTTGCGGAAACATGTCCAAGGGAACTATTTTCGTTACTTCAAAGACATGGCCCGCGCGCAAAACGTTCAAGTCTCGCGCCAGCGTGGCCGGATGGCAGGAGACGTAAAGAACCTGGCGGGGACCAGCTTCCCGCAAGGCTTGCAGCATTTCCGGCGGGCAACCGGTGCGGGGCGGGTCGAGAATGACCGTGGTGCCACCGGCCTCAAACCGCCCCAGCATCCGCGGCAAAAGCTCTTCCGCCCTTCCGACCAGGAACTGCCCGTTGCTCCGCCCGTGCGTTTGCGCGTTGCGCCGGGCGGCTTGGATGGAAGCCGTATCGACTTCGACTCCGGCGAATTCTTCCACGAGTCCCCCCAGTTCAACGCTGAAGAAGCCGACACCGCAATAGGCATCAATCAAAAAGCGCGAACCGCTGTCGCGCAAGCGGGCGCCGACAGTTTCCACCAATTTGGGCAGCAGGTGAAAATTGTTTTGGAAAAATGAGTCCCGAGGCACCTCCCAGCCCTCAGCGGCGACGCGCAACACCACTTTGATGCCTCCCTTGGGCGGCGGTTCCTGGCGCACGTGGCGGATTTGCTCGTTGAGGGCAGGCTCGGCGATTTTGCACTCGTCGATGTTCACCACCAGCCGGTTTTCGGCGCGCAAGAATCCGATATTCAATCCCTGTTTGGTCTTGTCCCATTGGCTGCGAATCATGATCCGGTTGCGGTAGCCGTAAGGCTCGGGGCAGGGGACGACCGGGTCCACGCGCGCCGGGTCGATGCCGCCGATTCTTTGCAACAAATCGCACACTTGCTTGTGTTTGATCCGCAGTTGAGCGGGATAGGCAAGGTGCTGGTATTGACAGCCGCCGCACTCGCCGAAATAGCGGCAGGCCGGCTCGACGCGCTCGGGCGAAGGCTGCAGGACCT
>DATHOB010000136.1:0-3669 GCA_035485355.1 Opitutales bacterium
TTTTGCGGATTCTGCGGATTTGATGGGTCTGCTGGTGGTAGATCCGGCGTCAAGGGTCCTCCATTCGTGGGTGGGCCTAATCCATCCGGTGGCTGTATCGGCCCTCCCGTGGGCGGCAGTTGACCAGACGGCGGCGGTATCGAACCGCCATGCGGAGGCGCTTGCCCGGATGGCGGTGCCAGTCCGCCCGCCATGGGCTGGACTGATGAATCCAGCGGTGTGGCAACCGCGTTCATATTGATTTGTATCTGACCTGAATAGGATGGCGTAATCGCCCCCAGACCAGGCGTCGTCATCGACAACGTCAGCGTGGAGAGCGCAGCAATGGATTTCTGTATATTGTTCATACAATAACCATAGCATACCTGGCTGAAATAACACTCCATTCGCTTGCACTTTTACCATTTTTTCAAAACCTGCCTGTTCTACTGAGTATATGCGCGTGCGGCAACCACTCCCGCATAACGCCCCCGCTCATTCAATTTTGTCGAAAGTCTGCGCTGCGGTGTCACCGTCCGCGACCGCCGCCCCAACGCATATTCAATTCCATTACACAAACTACAATATATATTTATTAATTATTTTTGGATATTTAAAAAGCAACAAGCAGCCAAGACAAATTGAATGAGACCACCTCTTACTGCGTCAATTTTCCCCGCACCGCCGCATTTACTGGTTCGGCGGGTTCTGCGGCACGGGTGGATTCTGCGGCACGGGTGGATTTTGTGGAACCGCCGGATTCTGTGGCATTGGCGGATTTTGTGGAACGGGCGGCGGCTGCGGTTGAGGCGGCATCACAAAATTGGGCGGGCCCATTCCGTCCGGTGGCTGCAATGGCACACCATTGGGCGGCATCACGCCGGAAGGGGGCGGCATAGAACTGCCGTTGGGCGGGGCCATGCCGTCCGGAGGGGCCAACGCCCCCGCCAAAGGCTGCACCCAAATTTCCGTTAATTGGGCGACCGGGACCGGATGCGAAAAGAGGGGCGGCGCCGTAACTGCTGTCACCGTCAGTGTCAGCACAGCAAGTGCTGGGGTGGGAAAATGGAGTTTGTTCATAATTCCTAACGTAGCACGGATATCAAAAATTTTCAACATATTGCACCGCAAACACCTGCATCTTTATGGTTCTTTTTACCATTTTTTCAAAACCTGCTGGTTCTGCTGGACATGCGCCGCCAACTCACTATATTTGACCCTTCCTCAACTACATGCCTGTCGCCATCGTCCAATTTCCCGGCTCCAATTGCGATTACGACGCACTCCATGCGTTCGACACCGTCCTCGGTGTGTCTGCCCGGTTAGTCTGGCACAAGGAAACCAGTTTGGGCGACGCCGAGGCCATCATCCTCCCTGGAGGGTTCTCCTACGGCGACTATTTGCGCTGCGGCGCCATTGCCCGGTTTTCGCCCATCATGGCGGTGGTTAAGGAATATGCGGCCAACGGTGGCCTCGTCTTCGGCATCTGCAACGGCTTTCAAATTCTCTGCGAGGCTGGCCTGCTCCCCGGTGCGCTCGTGCGCAACTCCGGCCTGCAATTCCGCTGCCAGACCCAGACCATCCACGTCGAGGAATCGACCGAGGTCTTCAATCGCGCGGGCCTCGGCGCGCGCCTGCGGGTGCCCATTGCCCATGGCGAAGGCAACTACCGCATCGACGACGCCGGCCTCGACGACCTCGTCACCCACAAGCAAATCCTTTTCCGTTACGCCGACCAGACCGGCGCGGTCAATGCCGCGGGCAACCCCAATGGCTCGGTCTCGAACATCGCTGGAATTCGCAACCGCGTCGGCAATGTCTTCGGCATGATGCCCCACCCCGAGCGCGTCGTCGAATCCTTCCACCCCAGTGTGGACGGCATCGCCATCCTGCGCGCCTTCCTCGCCAGCCGCCCGGTGCACGAGGAAGTCGGGCTGTCCATCCCGATGGAAAATTAAAAAGTAAAAATTAAGAATTAAAAAGCAGCTTAATCGTAAAACTTCATTCTTCAAAATCTTACCCGCGATTTCTTTTCACTAACTTCTTAATTCTTACTTTTTAATTCATACTTCTTAATTTCCATGTCCCTGCCGCCCAATCCCGACCCGGTACTCAACGTGGCCATCACGCCGGAGTTGGTGCGCAAACACAATCTGCTGCCCGAGGAATTTGAACGCATAAAAACCCTGCTGGGGCGCGAGCCGAATTTGACCGAGCTGGGCGTCTTTTCAGTGATGTGGTCGGAGCATTGCTCCTACAAAAATTCGCGCAAGCTCCTGCGCCATTTCCCCACCGCCAAGGCCGACCCGAACGCGCCCGGCCAGGTGCTTGTCAAAGCGGGCGAGGAAAACGCCGGCGTTATTGACATTGGCGACGGCTGGGCCATCTCGTTCAAGATCGAATCGCACAACCATCCGAGCGCGGTCGAGCCGTTTGAAGGCGCGGCCACCGGCGTGGGCGGCATCATCCGCGATATTTTCACCATGGGCGCACGGCCGGTGTTGCTGACCAACTCCCTGCGTTTCGGCGCGCTCACCTCCCCCACCACCAAGCGCCTGTTTCGCGGCGTGGTTTCCGGTATCGCGCACTACGGCAATTGCATCGGCATCCCCAATGTCGGCGGCGATATTTATTTCGACCCGTGTTACGAAGGCAACCCGCTCGTCAACGCGCTTTGCCTCGGCGTGCTGCGGCACGACCAAATCAAACGCGGCGCGGCCCGCGGCCCGGGTAATCCCGTTTATTACGTCGGCGCGGCCACCGGGCGCGACGGCCTCGGCGGCGCGAGCTTTGCCTCGCGCGAATTATCGGCGGAAAGCGCGGCCGACCGCCCCGCCGTGCAAAAGGGCGACCCGTTCCTGGAAAAACTTTTGCTCGAAGCCTGCCTCGAAATGATGGCCGTCCCCGGCCTCGTCGTCGGCATTCAGGACATGGGCGCCGCCGGCCTCACCTGCTCTACGTGCGAAACCGCCTCGCGCGGCGGCACCGGCATCCACATCGAGCTCGACCACGTCCCCCAGCGCGAGACGGGGATGAACTCCTACGAAATTCTGCTTTCTGAAAGCCAGGAACGCATGTTGGTCATCGTCCAAAAAGGCCGCGAAGCGGAATTGGAGGCAATTTTCCAAAAGTGGGATCTGCACGCCGCACGCATCGGCGAAGTGACGTCCGGCCATGATATGCTCGTCAGCCACCACGGCATCCCCGTCGTCAAAATTCCCGCGAAAGCCCTCGCCGACGAAGCTCCCCTCTACGACCGCGAAGCGCTGGAGCCCGCTTCCCTGGCCATCTCCCGCGCGTGGACGCCGGAGTCCGCGGGCCTCGCCGATCTCGATATGGTCGGCATTCGCGATTCCCTTCCGCAACTCCTCTCCCACCCGACGATTGCCGAGAAACGCTGGGTTTGGCGGCAATACGACCACATGGTCCAGGCGGGCGCGGCCTTGTTGCCCGGCGCGGACGCCGCGGTTGTGCGCGTGCGCCTCGGCGGGCGGGAAAAGTTCCTCGCCATCGCCAACGACTGCAACAACCGCTATTGCGCGTTGAACCCGCGCCGCGGCGGGCAAATCGCCGTCGTCGAATGCCTGCGCAACCTCGCCTGCTCCGGCGCGCACCCACTGGGCATGACGAACAATTTGAATTTCGGCAATCCCTACAAGCCCGAGAATTTTTACATGATGCGCGAAGCCG
>DATHOB010000137.1:0-5718 GCA_035485355.1 Opitutales bacterium
CGCTGAGGGCGTAACTACGGTCGCGAGTGGCGGGCAAAGCCATGGCGGCAGCGGTGGCAGCAACGGGGTCGGCCTGCGCCCAATTATAAAATGCGCTGGAGTAAAGGTAGCGCCCTTGGGTGCTGGGCGGCAGCTTTTGCAAAGTGGCGATGGCGTCCTTGGGATTGCTCACTATCATGTTGTTCAAGACCATCTGCGTGAGATTCTGCCGCAAGCTTGCATTAGTAAAATTGCCGAGGGCGTCTAGCGCTTTTGCGGGGTCGACATTGCTCCAGGTGTAAAAGAGCATGCCGAGCATCTGCTGCCGGCCATGCGCGTTGGGCACGGTGTTGGCCCAATCAAGGGCACTCTGGGGATCAAGGTGGACAAGGCGGTCGATTAAAACATCAATCGCCGTGCGGTTCTTGCTATTCAAGGGCTGGGCGGCGAGATCCTCCAGTAGGGCGCGTGTGCCATTGGCATCCAGAGTGGAGGCGAAATCGAGCAGATTGCGCAGGTAATCCACCTCGCTGGGCATAGAGAGAATATGCTTGAGGGTATCCGCGTTAGTTTGTTTTTCCAACGCAGTTAACGGGCCATGTTTGCGGGTGGCAACGGCTGAAGCGGCTTTAGCAATAGATTTGGCCAAGTCGGCGCGCAACTTGCTGATTTCCTGTTGTTGCAGCAAAATCGGGATCACAGCGCAGACCGCCACAATCAACAACCCAATGAGGATTTTGGCGCGAAAGTTCATGGGGAGGGCAGGGATGGGGGAATTGGTGACAACCGGAGTTGGTTATCCATTCTATTAAAGTATACGGAAAACACCTCCAAAGGTTACCCATTATCTTACAACCAAACCAAATTACCCGATGCGCTTAAAATATTTGGCCCCAAGCGCACTTACACCGCACAAGTCTGCACCGTCTCTCACACTTCCACGTTCGAGACGACCCACCTACCCCTATACGGTGATTGTTTATGGAGCGGCGGTGAGGATGGCGTCGTAGTCCCAGGCGATGGAGATGTCCTTGATATTGAGGACATCGCTGCCGTCGGCGGGGAAGGCGGGGCGGGCGAATTGCTCGAGGAAGATTTTGGTGTCGGCGCGCAGGGGGAGGATTTTGAGGTCGAGGCCGGCGGCGAGTTCGGCGGGGGTGAAGCGCCAGAGGCCGATTTCCCACGGGGTGCCTTTGTAGAAATTATCGTCGGCAAAGCGCGGGCCCGCGTAGATGCGCGCGACGTCGCCTTGATAATTGATTTGCAGCACGGGGTGCGCGTTGGGGTGCGCCAGAATGTCGGCGGGGAATTTAACCGCCCAATCGGCGGCCCGGGCGAAATCGGCGTCCTCGGGTTCGGCGAGGTTCTTCTTGCTGCCCATGGTCGCGGGGACGGAGGGGTCGGCGGGTTTGGTGGGGGTGAACGTCGCGGCGGATTTGATTGCGTCCACCTTCGTGGTGTATTGCGCAAAGATGCCGTCGTTACCTGCGGCGGTGAAACCCGCGCCGGGGCGGGAGAGCGCGGGGAAGATGCCGAGTTTCAAATCGGCGGGATTGCGCGCGGTGAGGTGGACTTGGTCGTGATCGAAGAAAAGTCCGGCATTGGAAAGAAAGAGGCGGTCTTTACCGGCGACGTTGGCTTTATAGAGATTGAGGGCCTGGTCGCGCGTGAGGACGATGATGTTGGTTTTTTTGCCGGCATGGTTGACAGTAAAGGCGATACCGGTGCCGGGGGTGATGCCGCTGAGGTAGAAAGTTGGGCCGTCCGCACTTGCCTCCGCATTTGACTGGGTTACGTTGTGGCTGGCAGTCACGGTGTCGCCCACGGAGGCCTTAATGGCGAATTCGGGATCCGTGCCGGGCCAGGCAAAGAAGACGTAGGTGTCCGGATCGCTGATTTTGCAGAGGGGCTCGGCGGTGGCGTAAGCCAAGTTGACGCCGCTCATATCGAGGTTCACCGGCCAGATGGTATATTCACCGGTGGGAATCGTGGTGGGCGTGTGCGGGATGGTGACCGTGCCGCTCGGCAACTTGAGCGAGACTTGGAAATCCTTGTGCTCGGCGAGGGCGTAATTGCGTTCGTAATTGTTGATGAAGATGAAGGCGGACTTGCCGTCGGCGCGGGCGGTGACGCGGGCGGTGGTTTTGTCGCTGGTGTTGGGCGGTTGCTGGTCGGCGAAATAGGCCGTCATGGGCGCGAGTTGCGCGCCGAAATCATTGAGGAAAAGATGCAGCGCCTTGGTGGTGCCATAGGAAGGATGCAACTGGCCGAACTCGCCCAGCGGCGCCTGGAAGTCGTAGGACTTCGCCTCCATATCATTGTAGCCCTTGCCGTCGGGTTGCGCTTGCTCCTCTTGCAGCGAAGTGAGGCCAGCGGGATTGGTGCCGCCGTGATACATATAATAGCCCAGCAGCGTGATGCCGGAGCCGAGCTTGACGAGCGCGGCGGCGGTGGTGTCGTCCGCATACATGACGGGACGGCGATGATAGGCGATGGCCATGCCCCCTCCCATTTCCGCGGTGAGGAAGGGAAAGGCCGCGGTCTTTTCGTCGTAGCCGCGGACTTTTTGCGCGAGCGTGGCCGTCACGTTGTCCTCGGCACGGTGACTGTCAAAAAAGAAATTTACATTGGGCGGCAGCTCCGTCTTGAGGTTGCTCCAGAACTGCTCGGTGTAGCCGCCGAAGACAGGCAGGAAGCCCGTGGCGGGGAAGGCGGCCTGGTCCCAGCCGGTGACGGTGTAGAACGGCGTGACGATGCCGGAGGATTGGGCGAGTTGCAGGAGGGTGTTGAGATGGGCCACCGACGGCGCGCCGCCTTTGTATTCATTTTCAATCTGCGTGCCGATGACGGGGCCGCCATCCTGCCACATGAGGCCCTTGAGTTGCTGGCCGAGCTGGTTGAAATACGGGGTGACGTCGGCCATATACGCGGCGTCGTTGGAGCGGACGCGCTGGCTGTCCTGCAACACCCAATCGGGAATGCCGCCGTTGCGGACTTCGGCGTGGTCCCACGGGCCGATGCGCACCCAGACATACATCCCGTGCTTCGCGCACAACTGGACGAACGCGCGCAAGTCCTTCTGGCCGGTGAAATCAAATTTGTCCTTCGTCTCCTCGTGGTGAATCCAAATGACATAACAGGAGATGATGGTGATGCCGCCAGCCTTCATCTTGAGAATTTCGTTTTCCCATTCCGACTGCGGGTAGCGGGAATAGTGGAACTCGCCCATCACGGGGAAAAACGGCTGGCCGTCGCGCGTGAAATAGCGGGAGTTGATGGAAAGCTCGTGGCCGTCGGGGGATTTGCCGCCGACGGGGAAGGCCAAAGCCACTGGCGCGGCGGGCGCGACGCTGGCATCAATGGAGACAACCTCCGCGTGCGCCACGGCCGGCGCGCAGGCGGCGAGAGCGAGCATAAGCAGGGCCGGGCGGACGAGGAAACGTTTGCGGCAGTGAATAGGGGTAGAGGTCATGGGGTAAAAAATCCGCTTACGGCTTCGCGTCCGACAACGCTTTCAGAATATCGGGCGAGCCTTGGGAGAGGATGTCGTTGTCGCTGAGGATGCCCGTGGTGGAGTCTTTGAGCGCCTGGCGGGGGAAGATGAAGGTCTCCAGGCCCGTGCCGGCGAATTCGAATTTCAGGAATTCGTCCTTCGAGTCGTTGAGGAGCTGGGCGAGCTGGAGCAGGTTTTTAATCGGCGTGCCGTTGACGCTTTTGAGAACCCAGGCGACGGGTTCCTTTTCATAGCCGACATCGATATCGTGCGAGAACAAGGGCGAGGCGACGACGACGAGTTGCTCACCGGGGAAGGCGGGCTTGTCGCCGCGGCGAGTCATGAGCGGGCTGCCGATGAAGCTGAGATAGGTTAGCGAGTTGGCGTTGGCGATGCTGCTGACAAAATCATCCGTCGCGACGGAGAAAACCAGCGGCCCGAAAATGTAGTAAGACGGATATTTGCCGTCGAGGAAGGGAAAGAGGGAATCGCGCACCGGGGAGACGGGGAGCTGCACGCTCACTTCCTTGCCATCGCGCACGACGGTCAGCGGCACTTTGCCATCCTTGGCGACTTTTTGGATGAGGTATTGGAAGGCGACTCGCAAATCGCCGGGGAGGGTGATCATGCCTTGGTCATCGACCGCGGTGTCGCCGATTTTGGTGATGATGTCCCACTTTTTCAGCGGGTAATCGGCATCTTTGCCAAAGGGGTCGTTGACGATGATGCCGTGGACGGATTTGTCGATTTTCAGAAAGGGGCGCAGCGCAGGGTTTTCCAACGTTTGCAATTCGTCGTACATGGCCGGCTTGCCCGTGTATTTGCCGTCGGGAATGCTGTTGAGGAAAAGTTCGATTTCCTCATTGGGGATGATGTAGCCGATATTGTCCGCCCCGCCGAGGCGACTGAAGGCGAGGCCGATCATCTGGCCGTTGGCGATGGCCGGGCCGCCGCTGTTGCCGGGGTTGATGGGGGCATCCACTTGGATGCGCAGGCCGTCAGTAAAGCCGTTGTAGTTGGTGAATTCGATGCGCGAGACAATGCCCTTGGTGATGGAAAGGTTGTCGCCCCCGGTTGGGTAACCGTAAACGAGCACGGCGTCCTTGTTGTCGGGGAGCTTGGCGGCGCGGGTGAGCGGCGGGTGGCCGTCAAAGAACGAGTCGTCATTCACCTTGAGGATGGCGAGGTCGATACCGGGCGCAACAGCGACGACGCTGGCGGTAACCTTGTCGCCCGAGCCGTTGGCCTGGAGCTGAATCTGGCTCGTGTAGAGCACCATGTGCGCGTTGGTGAGGATGCGGTGGCCGTCGATGATGACGCCCGTGCCGCTGATTTCGCGCGGGGGCTGTTTGGTCCACGGCTTGAAGACATCCGGGTAACGCGTGGTGGCGAAAATCTTGACGACGGATTTTTCCACTCCATCCGGCGCGGGGGCGGCGGCATCCGTCGCGGCAGCGGGGGCCGGGGTGGCGGCGGCATGCAGGCCGGAGGGCATCAGCAAACCGACGGCGGCCAGGAGCGCGCAAAGGGAAACGAAAATATTATGGGCACGCGAAGGAGAAACAAACATAGTGGTGTGGGTTAAAAGAATGAACGAAAGCCGGAGTGCGCAAAGGGGCCGAAAGTCACGCAGTTTTTGGGCAGTTTGGCGAATCTTTTGTGTGCGACTATCCGCACCGGACTCTGTCGTCACACCCCAAGTAGTTCACCTTTGGCGGACACATTATTTTTCAATTTTTTCAATGCGGCGGATGTGCCGGCCGCCTTCGAATATTGCGCCCAGCCAAGCGTCCACAATTTTCAGCGCGGTGTCCGTCTCGACCATCCTTGCGCCAATGGAAATGACATTGGCGTTGTTGTGTTGTTTGGCCAGTTGCGCGCTCATAACATTCCAGCACAGCGCGCAGCGGATACCGTGTACTTTGTTGGCCACAATGGCTTCGCCGTTGCCGCTTCCGCCCAAAACAATGCCGAGGTCGTTTTCTCCCCGCGCCACGCTTTCGGCGGCCGGGCGGATGAAATCCGGATAATCCACCGGCGCCGTGCTGTCGGTTCCAAAATCAACCACCGTGTGCCCGATGGAGCGCAAATGAGCGATGATTGCTCCTTTGAGATCGAAGGCTGCGTGGTCGGATGCGATGGCAATTTTGGCCATGATGGGTGAATTTAGCGCGTCACCGGCGAGAGCGCCACTCCTTTTTGACAAAATGAATATTCGTGGCAGTTTGGAGGCTTGCGCCGGATGC
>DATHOB010000138.1:0-6720 GCA_035485355.1 Opitutales bacterium
GTTGCAGTCGCGGTGTTATCCGGCGCCGCTCCGCCAGCTTCCACATACACCGGCAATTCCGCCGCCGCGGCCGCATCCAGCCGTTGCAAGGCGAGGTAAACTGGCGCACCCGAAGCAAGGGGAGTTTGCCCAAATAAAACCGGCAATCGCGGTGAGCTGCCAGCCGAGGCCATCAGGCTGCCCAGAGATTTCCATTGATTGGCATCGGCCACGGCCAGCTTGGTGTCGGGCGGCACCACGCCAAGAATGTTCATGTCTGCTGCGGTGCGCGCAGTGCCGGCGCGGAATTGCAGCATGAATGAACCATTGCGCATATCAAATGCATCCCCGCTGCAATTCGCCGGCTGCAATTGGAAAAAATTGGTGATGGGTTGGTTTTCGGTGCCGATGTCACCCCCGCGTTGGCCGGTTGCCCCATTGGCCCCGCCATAGCCCCAAACCAACGTTACCGGAAGCGCATTCACCGAAGCCACTCGCACAATCAATCCTTGGCCGGTGGGCAGCACCATGACGGTAAGGTTCAATTTGCCTTGTTCGCCGAGCAGCGGATCGGAAATTTCATAGAGGAGCGACCCGGGGCGGTAGCGCGTTACCACTTGCGCGGCGTTATTAAGCCATTTGCTGCTCGCTCCCGAAACAATGCCCAAGCGCAAATTGCCGCCCCGGCCCGGCAGGTAGAGCGCGAATTCCGGTTTGTCGCCGCCATCGACGCGAAAGGCCGAATTGGTGTACAAGGGCCGGTTAAAAAACAATTCCCCGTTGGTGATTACAAAATCCGTGCCTTCGGGCGTATAGCGCAAGGGCCGGTCGATGTTGTCCTGCAAAATCGCGGTGGCGGCATGGGCCGAACCCATGCCCAACCAAGTGCAAGCCATCAAAATTGCCAGGGGGTATTTGACCATTCGAACCATAACCGATTGAGGGTAATTCACCAACGGATAAACTCAAAGCAATTAATCCGCAATCAATTGGTTGCCGCAGCCGGTACAGCGGCATTGGCATTTGCATTTGCTGGCGGAGGGGTGTTCCCGCGCAGGATAATGGGTTGTCCGTCTTCCGAATCAACTTTCAATCCCGGTCCTTGCACACTGGCGACCACATCGTTCGTGACATCGGCGATGGTGATTCCGGTATAAGTGGTAACGTGGCAATTGTCGAAAGTGACGTTACTGATCTGACTGTCATAAAGTCCATAAATATAGCCAGCGGAATCACCCAGGCCACTGCAATTGATGATTTTCACATTGCGTAGCACCGGCGGCATGCGCGGGCCGGCGGAGGAGGTCGCCGTCCAGTTCAAGTTAATCTCATAGCACCGTTGCACGTCGTTAAAGGTGATGTTTTCGTAGGTGATGTTTTCAATGACTCCACCGCGGGTGAAATTTGTTTTGATCCGCACCGGGGCGGCATTGCCGTTGTCCGCGATGCAATCGCGCACGGTGACGTTACGGATGCCGCCGGAGGTTTCGCTGCCCATCGCCGCGCCGCCATCACCACGGCCAAAATGACATTTTTCGATGAGAATGTCTTCACATGGGATATTCACCCGCCGGCCATCCTCATCCTTGCCGGACTTGATGGAGATGTCGTCGTCGCCATCGTCAAAGCTGCAATTGGTGACACGGACATGGTTGCACGAGTCAATGTCCATGCCATCCGAACTTGCTATGCGCGTATCAGTAAAAGCAGTCAGATTCTCCGCCACCACATTTTTGCAGTAAATGAAAACATAACCCCAGCGCGCCTCGTTATGTAGATACAAACCGGAGACATGGACGTTCTCACAATTCTGAAAAACCAATGAGCGCGGCGGCGCCAGCCCGCCCCCGGGAACGCGCACGCCCGCCGCATTCACCGGGGGTAAGTTAGAGCGATCCGCGGCGAGATTGATGGTGGCGGTGGTGGGATACGGCAGAGTATAAAATTGGGCCGGATCCGGCGCGGGGGTGTTGTATTGCGCCGCAGCACCGCGAGTTGCAGGTGCTGGAGCTGCAGGATCCGCCTGGATCAATTGGAAATTGGGATACTTGTTCAAAATGGAATTTGCTTCTGGATCCGCTGACAAAGCATTGCGAAGCGCCGAGTTGATGGCGGTGAGTTCCGGTGATGGTGCGGGAGCAGCCGCTCCGCGCCCGGCAAAGGCTCCAGTTCCCCCTAGCCCTGCACCCGCGGCGGCCGCACCTCCTGCGCCGCGCGCACCGCGCCCACCACCCGTGCCCCACGTTGTGCCGGAACCGTCAATCTCCCCCTCACCGGAAACATCCACATCCTTCATGCCGACAAAATTAAGGAAAGCACACGTCCAGTAACGCTCAATTCCCTCCCAACGCGTGTAGATTGCCGGGAAATCCGCCGTCGCGGTGGTGCTCTTCAAGACGGCATCCTTGTCCACTCGCAAATTCACCCCTTGTTTGAAAAATAATGCGCCACTCAAAAACGTGCCCGCAGGTACAACGATAACTCCGCCGCCATTGGCCGCACATTGGTCAATTGCCGCCTGAATCGCCTTGGTGTTGACCGTCATGCCATCGCCGACTGCGCCCATATCCGATATGACATATTGCTTGAGCGTCGGCTGAGTCGGAATGGCCGCAGGAGTGCCTTGGGCAGATAAAAGGGCTGCAATCCCTGGCCAAGCCAGCAGGGACGCCAGAAAGAGAATTTTTTTCATGGGGGTGTCCGGGGTAAATTTACTGCGCCGGGGCTGTGGTGGCTCCCGGAGGTGCAATTGTGCCATCATTGAGGTCGGGGTCAAACGCGCGTGCCGTTGAATCCGGTCCCGCCGCAGTTCCATTGGTGGCAGGAGTGGTGACCGGGTTGCCGCCAACCCACAAATTGCCCGCTTGCTCAAGGGTCAGCGTGGACACGGGGTCGAACTTGTCATCATTCGCCATATAATCAAGCAGCGAGCGCCGCAGTTGCTGCGCTCCGGAAGTCGTGGGATTCACCAAATTAATCGCGGAAACCAGCAAGCGGCCGTCATCGTCACCACCGTCACCCACATAAGATTCAAAAATTACCCCCAGACGGAAATTGCGGTTCCAATCGTCAATCGCCCAAACGATGGGGTACAAATCGCGCGGGGCTTTGTCGAGGTTGACCGATTTGACTCCGTTCACAATCGGTGTCCACTGCCAGTCGCAAAACTGGCTGGTCGGGAACTCTGCCAACGCCGCATGGCTGGAATTGATATACAGGCCAAGCATGGCATCAAATTTGGGTGTGGTGTTATTGGGAAAGCGCACCGTCATCTGAATATTCCAAAAAACGGGCGTGGACGCCATTTTTGGACTGAGGGCCGGATCAAGGTCGGTATCGCGGGGGCAGAATAACACCTTCACCGGATTGCCCGCAGCTTTACCCGCGGCCAATGCCGCACGGGCCTCGGGCCACGAATCCGTGAGCAGGACATCCTTGGGCACGTCAGCGTTGATAGTTACGGGATAAACCCAAAAATTCCACGAATTGGCAATTTGCGTGCCGTCGAGTCCCACCACCAAGGTGTAAGCCGCCGGTGCGGGCAAAGTGGACAAATCGGCATGGATTTGACCCAGCGGAATGTTTTTGCCGATTTTAATATCCAGCTTGTCCATTGCGCCCGAAGCCACGGTTTTCCCCGCGGCATTGACGATTTTCCATACCGGCATGGAACCAGGCAGCGGCGACTCGCCGTAATTGTAGATTTCCGCACTGGCGCTGAGACTATCCGTGGTGGTGAACACGCGCTTCGTTAAACGCACGAGTGGAACCACCGGACCCGCAAACTGGCGGAAATACGCCGGGGTGACATAGCCCTTGGAATTCCAAAAGGCATCCAGCACACCAATTAGCGCGGTGCCCTGGCCCAGGTAATCGTGCAAATCGAGCATTTGGAACCCCGCCACTCCGGGCGAGCGCAGGTTCGCTTCAAGTTCCTCTTTGTAGCACTCGAGCTGGAAGCTACCCGAAGCCCACGCAAACACCTTGTTCAAGGGCAGCAGGCCATGCTGATCGGCGATGTATTTGAAAATGTCGTAATTACTGGGCTTCAGGTAGCCGGTGAACTCATTGATGACATCAAAATCGGGGTAGGCACAATACTGGCCCACCTCATGCGAGAGCACCGGGATGTGGGCGTCGACAACGGCATTGCCATAATCCTTGCCGTTCCAGCCGCCAGTGCCCCGCAATGCGCCGCGCAAACTCGCCAGTGCGGCATATTGCGGCCCATCCGTGACCGATTGCGTCGCCCCCCAGCCCGTGCCAGCTGAATAAAGACGGCGCGGGTCAATCTTGTATTCCGCCGCAGCCCATTCGGGAGTGATGGAAGTGTAGCTGCCGCCAGGTTCATTGCTGGGGGACAGAAAAAGAAACGAGGGGTGGTTGCCGTAAGCTTTGAGAATACGCCCGGCCTCGTCATAGAGCCGCTGCGTCATTTCCGGCGAGCCGAAGGTGTTCCACATGCCGCACTCGGGCATGAGATAAAAACCCAATTCATCCGCCGCTTCAAAGGCCGCTTCCGGCGGGCACCACGAGTGGAACCGCATGCCATTAAGACCATACGATTTGCAAATTTTGAAAATGCGCATCCACGACGCGGCATCCATCGCGGGATAACCAGTTAAGGGGAAATCGCCGCCAAAATGAGTCGAGCGTATATTGATGGAACTGCCGTTGAGTAACAAATCCTTGTCGTTGAAATAAACCTGCCGCAGGCCGAATGAAATAGCCTGTGCGTCATCCGCCGCACCGCCTTTAAGCGAAACCTTCATGTGCTGGATCGCCGGAGTAAATTCACTCCATGGAACCCCTGGATAAGTAAGTGGCACATCAATTTCTGCCGCGCCGCCAGTTGCGTCCCAAGTGACATTGGCGGTGGCATTGCCGGCCACGGGATTGTCCAGATTCAATCCGTCGGACAGCACCATGTGCTGAGAATCAAAATCGACCCGGAGAGTGCCCTGCCCGGCCAGACCCGTCTCATTGCCAATCTTCACCTTGAAATGAACTTGTTTTTTCAAGAGGTCGGGAAATGCCTGAGCGTCATCAATCCACACTGGCGTGGTGGCCGACAATTCAATGCGCCCGACAATGCCATTCCATGCCGCACCGAGCTGGTCGGAAATGCTGTGGGCATCGACCAAGTGCCCTTGCGGAGTCATCATCGTGCGATTGTCCACCCGAATGGTCAGCCGGTGCTTGCCCGGTGTGAGTACGCCGAGGTCGGTGATATGCGGAGCCACTAAGCTGTCGTTATATGCATATTGTTTATTATCCACATAGACTGTGCTCTGCCAGTGGGCGCGTTCGAGAAAAAGGACGACCCGCTTGTCTTTCCACGCATCAGGAATATCAATGTCGCGCTGATACCAGGCAATTCCGAGATAGTGCTTGGGCGGCTGGGCCAGAAATGGCACTTCCACTTTGCCGGGTTGGGAAAAGTGATCCACCAAATCCTTTGACTGGCCCGCCCAGCGCGTCCACCAATCCTGGCCGAGCGTGAGCACCCAGTTCGTGGTCGGAGAAATATCGTCTCCATAGCCCTGGGCCTGCAAAATACCAGGCAGCTTGATCTTGTCGGAAAGATCCGTCGTGTACCACTTTTCATTGTCGCCGGTGTTGTCACGATCCAGTTTGAAACGCCAATCGCCCGCAAGCGATTGCGGGCTCGCTGCGGCATCCGTAGTTTCTTCCGCGGGCAGATAAGCATGAGTGAAGAGAAGAGCGAGCGCGGTCAAAGACACGCCGGAGAACAGACGGAACATTTTCATAGGGTGGTGAAGTTGGGATTAAAAAAATTTCAAGCTCCCGTTTTGGGGGCCGGGGCGTTGGCCGGCAGGCTGGGGTTTTGGTCAATCTCCGGCGGCGGCGCACCAATGGGCTGGGACGGCAAAGCAGAAGTTCCCGGCGTGCCAATGGCGTTAGCCTGCTCCGGAGTCAAGGTTGTCTCCGGTTGAAATTTATCGGTGGCCATGTAATCCAGCAACGAGCGGCGCAGTTGGCCCGCCGTATTTGGCGTGTTGCGGTTATCCAGCAAGGGAATCGCCGAAACCATCAATCGGCCTGGGCCGACTTTGGCTTCGAATATCACCCCAAGTTTCCAATTGCGGTTCCAGTCATCCACCGCCGAGACAATGGGCTTCAGCCCCGCCGGCACACCACCCAAATTGATGGCATGGACGCCGCGCACCATGTCGGCCCATTGCCAATCGCAATAGCCTTCTGTCGGAAATTCCGCCAGTGCGGGATGCGCGGTGTTGCACCACAAACCCAACATCGCCGATACATTCGGGTTCATTTGTCGGTTCCAAAATACCGGCACATTATCCAGCCCAGGATTGACCGAGGCGTTTAAATTATTGGCGCCGGGTTCATAGAGGACTTTGCCGCCTTTGGACAAATAGTCGAGCGCGCCATTCCAATCGTCAGTTTCAAACACTCCCGCCGCTTGCGGATTGACTGGCGCCGGTGTGGGATAAAGCCAGAGATTCCAGTCGTTTTCCACTTTCGTGCCGGTCAGCCCAACAACCAGCCGGTATTCCCGCGGCGCCGGAACCTTCGACAAATCCACCGTCACATGCCCTAGCGCGATATTTTTACCGATGGGAATATCCCGTGCGGGCCAGGTTCCTTCCGCCGCCGTCTTGCCCGCCAAATCCACCAGCTTCCAATAGGGCGTCGCCCCCGCAAACGGCTGATCGGCAAAATTGTAAATCTCGACATCCGTGTCCAAAGTTTCAT
>DATHOB010000139.1:0-11491 GCA_035485355.1 Opitutales bacterium
TGCACGCGGCCGCTGTTTTCCGCGCGCCCGCGAAAATTTTGCAGACGAACATTATGGATTTTCCCCACTTTGGATTCCGGCGTGCGCGGCAGTGCCGTGAGGGAGAACGCTTCGCCGCGGCCCCACCAGGGAGGCGAATGAAAACGCGATGAGAATGTGAGATCGCGCACCAGGATATTGTAAACGTTGCCCTCGTCGCGGAGTTGAATGTTAAAGCTGCGGCACGAGGAACGAATGGCACAGCGTTCAATGCGCACATCGTGGATGTCCTGGGTGGTCTCGGTGCCGATTTTTAAGGCCGAGTCCTGGGTTTCGAACACGCAGTCCTTGACAACGATCCGCGCGCTCGGCCCGAAATCTATCGGCTGGCGGGTGGTTTTGATGACGACGCCGTCATCGCCGCAGACGATGTCGCAATTGCGGATTTCCACGTCGCGGCAATGGTCCGGGTCAATGCCGTCGCAGTTGGGCACATCAAGGTCGTTGCGAATTTTGAGATTGTCCACGAGCACATGTTCGCAACCGAGCAGGTGGAGTCCCCACGCGGGGGCGGCGCCAAAAGTGAAATCACAAATTTCCAATCCGTGGCAGGCAATGAATTCAAAGAGGCGTGGGCGGAATTGCTTGGGCCGCCACCATTCGTCCACCGGGTCGAATCGGCGCATGAATTCCTTGGCACGGCCATTAATGCTTCCGGTGCCACTCAGGCGCAGGCCGTCTGCGCCCTCCGCGCGGAGGAAGGCTTTGGCGCTCGTATAGTCGCGGCGCCGGGTGCTGATGAGCAGCTCGGCATCATCGGCGAGGTGGAAATCGATGGCGCCCTTCAATTCCAAACTGCCTAGAAGGTAGCGGCGTCCGCCGCGCACCAGCACCCGGGCGGGTATGCTGGATGCCGCCGCGGCATCAATCGCTGCCTGGAAGGCGGTGGTATCGAGGGTTTTGCCATCACCCTTCGCGCCGAATTTGCGCACATCAAAGTCGCGCGATTTTGCCTGTTTGCGCCGGGCCGGTGGCGGCGTGGCTTGAGCCATGGCGGCGAGCCGGGTTTCCAATTCGAGCGCACGACGGCGGGAGATGCGGGGAGCTTTCATGCTAAATAATGTGCTTTAGTGTCCAGTGTTTTAGTGCTTTGTTCATACATTGACAAGAGTTGGTCATGCTTAATTTTAGATGCGCAACCGACTGAAATTCGACACTTGAAAACCAAGCATGAGAACACTAAGCACTAATACACTTTCATTCCCCATGGCCTTATTTGGAAATCTTGCCACCGTCCGCGCACAGCTTATTCGCCGCACCGTCTACGACTTGAGCTTTGCGTATCTTGATGACGCGCTGAAATCAGGCACAATGGCCAACAAACGCGTCCATAGCATTGGCTTGGGCGAGACCAACCGGGTCGAACTCGGAGAGGGCGCATTTGCGCTCGAACAGTCCTATAATTCCAAAGCCCGCGCGGATGGCCGGCTGGAATCGCACCTCCAATATATTGACATTCAGGTGATCGTGGCCGGGGAAGAAACTATCGAAGTCGCGGAGATTTCCACTTTGAAGGTTAAGGAGAACCTCACCCCCGCAAAGGATTTGATTTTCTATGAAGACGCGCATGCCACCACGCCTATACGGTTGAGCGGCCTGGGTGCGACCGCCATCTTTTATCCGCGCGATGGGCACATGGGCGGGCTGGCCATTGCCGCACCCATGCAGATACGGAAGATTGTCATCAAAGTGCCGGTGGCAAAAGCGGCGTGGACCGCACCCGCGGGAATTTAATTTTTCGTGGCCGAGTCGACCAATTCTTCGTCTGCGCGCGACAGGCCGCGGTAGAGAAAATACGAGCCGCCGACGAGCACCAAGGCGATGCCCTGGCCGATGAGTCCTTCGACGTTCGGGAACAACCCGAACCACAATCCCGCCCAATCCGGCACATGCGGCGCCAGCCAGGCGATGTCGTGCGTGCCGATCCAGTTGGCCTGCTGCATTTCCTGCACTTGCTCGCCGACCATGACCAGCAGCACCATGCCGAGCATGATGCCGGTGAGCACCAGCATTTTACGATAGGGCAACTTGCGATGGGCGATAAAATTCAGCACCGCGACAATGGCAGTGAAAAATAATCCGACGGCGAGGCCCGCCAGCACCATCGCGGTGCCCAACTTCAAGCGGTAACCTTGCAAAAACAACACCACTTCGAATCCTTCCCGATAAAAAGAAGTGAAGCCGACCAAGGCGAGGCCCCATAGCATTTTCGCGCGGGAACCACTGGTTTCATTGGCTTCCGAGATGAATTCGCGCTTTTTGCGGTTATGCAGCGAGATCCACCCGCCCCAATAAAGTTTATGAAAGAACCAGTTCATCACAATCAGCAATACCACCACCGCCAGCAATCCGGTGGCGGCTTGCAAGGCCAACGCGGAAACATTGTTCGATAAGTCGCTTAAAATTCCGACCGCAACAAACCATGTGACCACGGTGGCGATAAATCCAGCCATGGCGCCTTGGGCGATTGGTTTGCGGTAGGGCTGCTTGGCCCCGCTCATATTGGCCATGATGGCGGACAAAACGAGTATGCACTCCAACCCCTCGCGAAAGACCAGCACCGCAATATCCAAAATACCCGATGCGGCGCTGGTATTGGGCAGGGTTGGGTCGGGATTACCATTCGCCGTTAAACCCTGCCAGGTCAACAATGCGATGACGAGCAACGCGGCAATACCCAGCAATATCCGGAAGGTCACCCGCCGGGCCTTCGATGGCACCGCCTGGGTAGTAAGGGCCGGGTTGAGAGCTGATTTCATGATGGAAATGCCTGGGTAGTTTGCATCTGCGCGGGAATGAAAACCTGAAAAAGAGACTCGTTCTCAATAACAAAAGAGATAATTGCGACTGTTTCTCAGTATGGCAACATCAAAATTATAAGATGAATATCGGACTAAATTAACCCGTCCTTGGAAGAATGTCTTGTGACAGATTTGATATGTCTCGGGAATGGAGCAGTGCTAGTTCGCTGAGGCGGTCAACTGCACCGTGCCAAGGATGCCGGAGGGCAAAGGTTTAACGCCATTCAAGTTTTCGTTGGACTCGCGTACGGTGCCTTTGTTGGCGGCAGTGCCGAGCAACGGGTCGGCTTTTACGGAATTCATGTCTGCCTCGGCATGGTTGGCGAGGTAATTGATGGCGCGATTAGCAACCTGGATGCGGATTTGATTGGAGCCGGGCTTAAGCAAGCTGGTTACATCCACAGCATACGGCGGACACCATGCCGCGCCCGCGCGTTGGCCATTGACCCAAACGACCGCGACATCCCCGATGGGTGCATCCAAAGCCGCGCTCATTCCTTGTGCGCCGCGGCCATTGCCGGTGGCCTGTGCTTCGCCAAAGTCAAGGCTGACCTTGATCCCACTTTGCAACATTGCGGCAGGCACGTCCACTTGTTTATCGTAAGTTGCGGTGCCGGAGAAATACGTCAGCGCGGGGTTGGAGGTCCAATCACCCACGGTGTCGAAGTGTTGGGGTGCAGGGTCGGCTTCCGGCGAAGCGTTTTTGAAGGTGACGTTCCAGTCTTTGCTCAAGTCCATGGGCGCTGGTGCACTTCCCGAAGCTTTGGCTGGCGCGGGTAATTTACGGTTGGTGAAAACGAGGAATTGCGCGCCATAGGGTGGCAGGCTGACGGGGATGCCCGTTGCGCCCGTGTAGGTGGCGGCGTTGGTCACTGGCGTCACACGCCCGGTGGTTGCATCCCACCACTCGGGATTGAGGCCATCCGTGCGGACGATGGCGGTGTCGCTGACTGGTTGGTTGGATGTGTTGACGATAAAGTAAACTTCGCCGCCATCGGTATGGCGGTGCACAAAGCCCAATTCGGAGTGGGTTTTCGAATACGCCAAGTCAGGACGAAGCTTGGAAATCAGCGTCGTACCGAGGTCACCGGCGGAGATGGCAATGCCCTTGGCGTTCGAGCCGGAGAAGAGGCGCTGGCTGATGGCTTGGATGGCCTGATTGTCGGCATCAGTGGCAAGGTAACCGGGGGCTTGCGAGGGCAGGCTGCCAGTGGCGATGAGGATGCCGCCGTTGTTGGCGAATTCTTCAAATTTTTTCATGGTGGCCAATGGCACCCGCGTGAGCGCGGGCAGGACGATGACTTTGTATTTCACGTCGCCAAAGGCGAGCGTGTTGCCGTCCACCTTGCCACGCATTGCGAGGATGTCGTCATCCATAAAGTCGAGGTTGTAGCCCGCGTCGAGGATGGTGGGCATCAGAGCGTTCACATGATTGCCGAGAATACTTTGATTGGCCGCTGCGAGCGCGAGGTTGGTGGGTGAGGTCTGAGCGTAAGCGTCCTCATTGGGCATATAGAGCGCGATGTCATTGGCGGGAGTGCCCTGGCGGAGCATGAAGCTGGCGCGGGTCAGATACTTGGTGAGGTCGGGCATCGCAATCCACCATGGATTGTTGTGATTGGTGGCGGTCGCGACGTAGAAATGCCAGCCGGGATACTCCACGCCCGGCGCGCTATAGGGCCAGCCATGGAAGCAGAACTGGTTGATGCCGTTCAGAAAATCGAGGTTGGACTCGGCCTTGAAGTCAATTGGGGTCGCATTGAACACCGGCGCATGCAGCCAAGTAAAGGCTTCGGCGCTGGCGACTGGACGGCCCAGTAAGTGGCTGGCCGAGGCGGCCCAGCGAGTGGGGGCGAATGCGCGCCAGTTGTATTGCTCGCCTTCGTCCAAGTCGGCGTCGGCATACGTCACGAGTGTCGTGGGCGGTGTGCCATAGGCTTGGATGCGGAAACGGGAGTTATGCGCTTTGGCAAGGGCCTCAAAGGTTTTGACGAAATTATCATCGAAGACTTGCGCGACCGTTTTGCCGTAGTCGGCGCGGATTTCCGCAGCCTTGGGGAAATTGGCGTCAAAAAGCGCGGCCAGAAACGGAGTCAAATCATAGCCGCGACGCTTTTGAAATTCCGTCAGCAAGGTCGGTGTCCAGCCCTCGGCGGAAATTTCCAAGCTGTCGCAAAAAAGGGAATAGGGCGAATTCGGGCCGCAGGCATTGATTTCAGGCAGGGCAATTTGATCAATAAATTTTTGAATGGCTTCCGGGCCGTAGTGATCCAACGTGAAGCCTTCCGCGCCGTAAGCCGGGCGTTTGACGCCCATCAAACCAGCCTGGGCATACACGAAAAACTGTACTTGGGTCGCACCCTGAAGGTCGGCGGGCAATTGCGCAGCACCATTTGCAATTTTGAGCGCGACATAGGCTTTGGCCGGATCGGTTACTCCAGGAATGGGCCCAAGCACGGCAGCAATGACATTAGGCGCACCACCAGCACCGCGCCGACCACTACCACCTGCGGGCGGAGCAACTGTCGTTTGACCGGCAGCAACCTGCGCTATGCCGCCATTGCCAATGGATTGTGCGGCTTCTTCGCGAGTGAGCATCGGGCCGCCGTAGGGCCAGCCGCTACCGAGCGTCAAGTCCATGCGCAAGTCGAGATCCTTGGCCTTGGCCGCAGTGAAATTAAGCATGTCGAAAAATTCCGGCGAGAGGAATTTCAGATTCACCAGTCCGGGATACTGGCCATCTGTGGCGAGGGGATAAGTCGGCTGCACCTCGAAACCACCAAAGCCGCCTTCCTTCATCTGATTCATTTCGTTTTCCAGCTCCGACTTGACCACGGCCGGGCCAAACCACCACCAACGCACCATGGGCCGCGCGTCATCGGGCGGGGCGACAAAACTTTTTTGGAGGGCGTCCGTGGCCGCAGCATCAGCGGCGCGCAGGGACGAAACTGGTGCGAAAACCAGAGTGGAAATTGCAAACAGGGCAAGTGAACGGATGGGGGAATTCATGGGGCAGGAGGGGAGCAGACGAGTCTTGGTGGTAAAGGGCCGGGAGTGAAGCGCAAATTATTTGCTCTCAAAGGTCAGTTGCACGGGACCAAGCAGCCCGGATGGCTGAACTTGGATGGCATCCATGTCCTGGGCGTCAAAGCGTTTGGGTGGATAGGCCGCAATCAACGCGGTGTAATCCGGCAGTGGGTGGTGCTGCTGGTCGGCCATGTAATTAACCGCGCGATTGGCCACTTCGATGCGAATTTGGTTCACCCCTGATTTAAGCAGCGCAGTCACATCCACGCGATAGGGTGGACACCAAATGGCGCCAGCGCGCTGGCCATTGACCCAGACCACGGCGGCATCACCAATAGGTGGCTGGTAATCCGCACGGTTGGGGTTGCCGCTCGTGCCGACTGGCACAGTGGCAGGAGCGCCATCGCCGAAAGTCAGGTATTGTTTCTGGCCATTTTTGAGCAGTGTTGCGGGGACGGTGACTGATTTTGCATAAGTGGCCACGCCGGAGAAATAGTGGGTGGCGAGATTGGCGGTCCAGTCGGTGAGTGTCGCCATATGCTCCGGCGCGGGGTTGGCCTCGGGCGAAGCATTTTTGAAGGTGACGTTCCAATCGCCGCTAAGGTCAATGGGGGCGGTATTTGCTGTAACTGGTTTGTTGGAACCCATTACCCGGTTTGTGAAAACGAGGAATTGCGCGCCGTAGGGCGGCAGGGTGAATGACACGTCTGCCGTGCCAGGGTTGATTTTGACGGAAGGTTCCTTGGTAACGGCTCCGGTCGTTGGATCCCACCACTCCGCATTTAATTTTTCCACGCGGAAGGTGGCAGTTTCGCTGACGGTTTTATTTGAGGTGTTTACCAGAAAATAAATTTCGCCGGCATCTGTATGGCGATGGACGAAGCCAAGGTCGGGTTGGGCCTTGGACAAAGCGAAATCGGGACGCAATTTTGCAACCAATGTCTGGCGCAGTTGGTCCGCCGTGATGACAACGCCTTTGGCGTTCGGGCCGGTAAAAAGGCGGGTGCTGATATCCTTGGTTGCCTGATTGTCCGCATCTGAAGCCAAATAGCCGGGAGCTTGCGACGGTGGGTTGCCGACGGCAATGAGGATGCCGCCGTTGTTGGCAAAATCTTCGAATTTCTTGAGCGTCGCGAGTGGAATGCGGGTGACATTGGGTACGATGATCACTTTGAACTTCAAATCGCCAAATGCCAGCGCCGGACCATCCACCTTCCCGCACATCGCGAGCAAGCCGTCGTCCATAAAATCAAAATCATATCCGGATTCGACAATGCTGGGCACGAGGCCGGCCACCATGCCATTGAGAATGGCGCCGTTGCCGCCGTTGGATGTCGCCATGGCCAGATCTTGCGGGGTAAATTGGGTGTAGCCGTCTTCTTCCGGAAGGTAGAGGGCGATGTCATTGGCCGGTGTGCCCTGGCGGAGCATGAAACTGGCGCGCGCGAGGTAATCGTTGATGTCGTGCATCGCAATCCACCAGGGGTTTTTCTCGTTGAACACTGCGGCAGCGTAAAACCGCCAACCGGGGTATTCGACCCCCGGTGCGGTGTAGGGCCAGCCGTGGCAGAGAAATTGATTCACTCCATTGAGCAGTTGGAGGTTCGACTCGGCTTTGATATCCAGCGGCGCGGCCATGAACACAGGCGAATGCAGCCAGGTGAAGGATTCGGAGCTCGACATGGGCCGGCCCAACAAATGATTGGCCGACGAGGCCCAGCGCGTGCCGGAAAAGGACTTCCAATTCGCATTTTCGCCTTCATCCAAGTCGGCGAGGGCATAAGTGGTCAGCGTCGTCGGCGGCGTGCCATAGGCCTGGATGCGGAAAAGGGTGTTGTGCGCTTTGGCGAGATTGCTGAATGCCTTGACGAAATTGTCATTGAAGACTTCCGCCACGGTTTTTCCATAGTCGGCGCGGATTTCGGCGGCTTTGGGAATTCCGCCGCCATCGCCAAAGAGGGCGGGTAACAAAGGTTCGAGGTCGTAGCCGCGGCGTTGCTTGAATTCTGCGAGGAGTTTTGGCGTCCAACCCTCGCCAGCCACTTCCAGGCTGTCACAAAAAATGGAATAGGGCAGGTTTGGGCCGCACGCGTTGATTTCCGGCTCGGCGATTTGGTCGATAAATTTCTGAATCGCGACGGTACTGTAATGATCGACAATGAATCCCTCCGCCCCCAAAGCGGGGCGTTTGACTTGCATCAGGCCCGCCGGAGCATAAACAAAAAAAGTCACTTGGGTGGCGCCGTGCAAATTGGCCGGCAATTGGGTGACGCCGTCTTCGATATTAAGCGGGATGAAGGCTTTGGACGGGTCGGTTGCATCCGTCACCGGGCCGAGCAGCGCGGAAAAGATGGTATTGCCATTGTTCGATGCGGGAGGCGCCACAGTGGTTTGGCCCGGTTGAATCGAGACGGGGCCGCTTTCGGCGATGGATTGTACCCCTTCTTCCCGCGTGAATATGGGGCCACCGTAAGGCCAACCACTGCCGAGCGTCAGGTCGAATCGCAGTCCCAATTCCTTGGCCTTGGCGGCAGTGAACCCGAGCATGTCGTAAAATTCCGGCGAACGAAATTGAAAATTCCTGAGCCCGGGGTATTGGCCGTCGGTCGCCAGCGGATAAGTTGGCTGCACTTCAAATCCGCCGAAGCCGCCTTCTTTCATCAGAATCATTTCCTTCTCCAGCTCGGGCTTGACCACGGCGGGGCCAAACCACCACCAGCGCACCATCGGGCGGGTGTTATCTGGCGGGGAGGCAAACCCTTTTTGCAGAGCATCAATGGCCGCCGCATCAGCAGCACACAGACGAGAAACAGGCGCCAATGCCAGCGCAGCACACAGGCACAAGCAGATGGAATGAGCGGAGGATTTCAAGGTGGAGAGGGGGCTGAGGTTATTTTGATGAGAAACTCAGAGAGAATGAAGTACGTTCAGTGAAATTCACACGGGACATTTCACTTCGCTCCATACATGTCGCACTTAAATTAGTTGCCGGAGCCACTGGCCGCAGCGGGTGCTCCCGCGCCGCCCGCGCCACGTCGGCCGCCTCCGCCAGCAGCACCACGGCGACCACCACCCGCTGCCGGGGGCAGCGCTTCGGTGGGCAATTGGTCGGCGCACAGTGCAAGGACTTCGATGGCGTTGAGGGAGTTTTGCGAATTACTGTTGGTGTCAGAGCCGATTTCATCGACGTTGTTCAGCACCAATGGGACATCCACTTCGCGAATGCCACCGCCCAGACCGCGCAATCCGGCGCTGATGGCTTCCTGGGCAAATGCGGGGTTTTTCGTCGCGTAATAAGCAAACGCCGCCAGGCGGGGAATGCTCGAGGGATTGCCGCCACCATTTCCGTAATATTGCGCTTGATTGCCCTCATTGTGGGTGGTGTTGTCCTGCGTGAGCACATCCGCGAGCGAAACTCCCGTGGGTGTGGCTAGTATGCGGCAATACTGGGACCAAAGCCGCTGCCAATCCGGGTCGTTGAGCAAAGTGCTCAATTCGTTGCCAAGTTCACCTCCGCCCTGAATGGTGGCGAGGTTGTAATTGGCGGCTATGAAATCGCCGTTGGCATTGGGCAGGGGATAAAGGTGCGCGGAGACCGGATCCCATCCCATAACGAGATTTTGACCAGTGTGCAGGCCATAGGGCATGGCCGCCACATCTTTGACGCCGACAAGAATACGGTCGCGCCATTTAGTGTCGCCCGTGCGTTCCCACGCGGTCATCCAGTTGCTGACGAGGGCAAACCAATCCGGCCCGACGCGAATGCGACTGGGAAAGTGCTCGCTCTGCATCAACTGAGTTTCAATCGGGGTAACTGGCTGGGCCTCATACATGGTGTCGAACTTCGCCACGGCGACATCGGCCTGAAGTTCGTCGGTCATGATGTCGCCCGTGCGTTCGTCAGTCGTAAGATAATAAAAGAAGCGCCAATGGTCATCCTGGCTGACGCGGGCTTCTTTGGCTCCGTCGCCCCATTTTACCACATTATGGCGCGTGCCCAAGCCCATCATCGGGCCGAGATGGTAAACCACCGTTTCGCTGGTGTTGCGGGTGTGGGCCTCAGCGAGGCGGAACAGATCTGCGCGCCCTGTGCGCAGATAGCTATACCACAGCCAAATCGGCGCGCCTAACTCGGTGTTGTCCCACGCATGGCCGCCAAAGTCGTAATACCATTCGTGTTCCGAATTATTATAGCTGTGGATGAAGTCGCCGAATTGCCAGAACCCATACCAGTGGCGCTCGTCCACTTGTTTTTCATAAAACGCCAGAATGCTGTCGAGACTGTCTTCGATGCTGGTTTTGAAGGGTGTTGAGCGATCCTGCACACTCCAGAAACCAAAGACGTTGGTGGAGTGTATATAATCCGGTGTGGCGGCAATCATGGGCAATTCCGTGCCGGATTGGGCCATCGCTGCGGCATCCGCCGCGGCGGGGACTGCGGCGGTGGGGTAAAGCGTCAATTCACTCGTGCGGGCGATGCCGTAAGCGGTGCTGCGACCCAAATCGAGCCGTACGTCTTCGTAAGTGGGGCCGAGGCCATGCGCCTTGATATCATAGTGGCGCATATCCATCTCCGGGCTATCGGGGGTCCAGAGCCAGGCGGTCAATTGCGCGGCCGCGGTGCTGGCGTGCTGCACTTCGAGCGAATCTGGAAACGACTGCCAGAAATTTTTGACGCTCAAGCCCAGGCCGCCACTGGTGTCACCCACGAAAGCAAAGCCATTCGAGCGTTTGCCCGCGATGGAATAGATCCAGGTGCTCAACGGGTTGGTGCGCTTGGTGATGGTGAAACCATCGGGCGTGGGCTGGACGAGTTTGTAATCATCCCAAATGGCGTAGGCGCCGTTGAGGCCGTAGTTGGGGCCGCCGCCAATGGGCTGGCCCGCGGCTTGTTGTGCGTTACCCGCGCCGGGTTGGATGGGCTCGGCCCACAAGCCGCCGTCCTCGCCGGAAAAACGCACATGGCGATTTTGCACGTCTTCGCGCATCGGCACGGAGAATTGAATGCCGAGGCCGCGCACGAAGTCCTTGTCCTGATCACCGTCAAAAACGATGGTGTGAACGAGCCGCACGGCGGTTTCGCCACTGTAAAAATAAAGCCGCACGGTGAAGGGGAGCCACTCGCGCCCGCTCGTTATCCCTTTGTGCATGCCTTCGATTTTTACTGTCGCGCGCACCGGGCCGGATTGCTCGAGCGTCACCTTTTTGATGGTGCTGATGAATTTTTCGCGCGGATGGGTTTCTTCGGGATTATCGTCCGCGCCGTTTTGTAAAATGCAGACGAGCTGGCCTTTTTGCGCAACGGCGACGCCGTTGACGGCCATCCAGTCCACAATGGTGTCGCCGGATTTATCGATCACACATTGAAGCGGGCCGGTGTTAATTTGAATGTAGGTCGGGTTGTCGGTGGCGGTGAGCTGGCCGGTGGCGGTCGGGGCCGCAGCAGTGGAAAGTTTGAGATTGCCGGACATTCCCGGCGTGGAGGTCGTGGCAAAACCTGTCCACTTGATTGAGCCATCCGGCCAATATGCGAGCGTCCAAGATTGTAATGGCATTGGCGTGCCGTCCGCCGCAGCGAGGGAAAATGCCTGGCCCTTTTTCACAGTGCCCTGCGGCCACGGCAC
>DATHOB010000140.1:0-2028 GCA_035485355.1 Opitutales bacterium
CCCTGCCCCGGCTCAATCGTAAACGCTACCTTCGTCAGCGCTTCGACTTGCGCGGAAGTTAGCTGCACTGCTCCGGCGCTCTTCAGCGCAGAGATCAATCCATCCGCCACCGATTCAACCACGAACACCTGCTTTTCGCCAATGCAGAGCAAATTATTATCATAGGCTGCGCCTTGAATGATGGAACGCGCCGCACGGTCGAGGCAGGCGGTTTCGTCCACGACGACGGGCGGATTGCCCGGGCCCGCACACACCGCGCGCTTGCCCGCCTTCATTGCCGCGGCCACCACCGCCGGGCCGCCGGTGACGCAAAGCAACTTCACGTCGGGATGTTTGCACATCACATCGAAAGTTTGGAGCGTCGGCTTGACCACCGTCGCCAGCATGTCCGAAATTCCCGTATCCGCAAAAATCGCCTCGTTGTAAGCGCGAATCGCCAGGGCCGCCACATTGCATGCCGAGGGATGCGTGTTGTAAACCACGGTGTTTCCCGCCGCCAGCATGTTGATGGCGTTGCCCGTCAATGTCGGCACACTGTGAGTGGCCGGAGTCACTGCGCCGATCACGCCCCACGGTGCGAAATCAATAATCGTCAGCCCGAAATCACCGCTGAACGCCATGCGTTCGAGCATTTCTGTTCCCGGCACCAACTCTGAACAAATTTTCAATTTTTCAATTTTGTGCTCCAAGCGTCCGATTTTAGTCTCCGCGAATTCGATTTCACCCCACGTTTTCGCATTTTGCGTGCAGGTGCGTCGGATGGCGGCAATGGCCTTCTTGCGCGCAGTCACGCCAGCGTCGCGCAACTGGACAAACGATTTCTGCGCGGCGGCCACGGCATCTTCCATCTTGTCATACACGCCAAAGCCGGTCTGCCCGCTGCGCGCGGCGGTCTGCTGCGTTTGCAGGCGCGAGAGCACCTCGGCCACAACCCGGGAGATGATTTGCTGCTGGTCCATGAGGGAAAGGATTTAAAATTTAGGCGTTGGCGGCGTACACAACTTTCTTTTGCACATCCACGGTGTCCACAATGCCGATGACAATGGCATCGATGGGGATGTCCTTGTCTTTCGCGCCGAGGCGCGCGGAACTGCCCTGGGCGATGAGGACGACCTCGCCCTCGCCCGCGCCGAGGTCATCCACGGCGACGAGCGTATTGGTGCCGGGCTTGAAGCCCTGCAAGTTGGCCGGATCCACAAGGAGCGGGCGCACAAACAGGAATTTCGAGCCGGTCATCTTCGCGTTCTTTTTAGTGGCGACGATGGAGCCTTCGACACGGGCGAGAATCATGGCAGGTGTGGGTTGGATGAGTTGGCGCGGGCCTCGCAGGTCGGGGTGCTCCCCACAACGTCGTGCGACGTGAGGGAGCAGCACCCCGGATCCGAAAGCCGGTTATTTCTTCGCGGGCAGCTTGGGCAGAATGGTGACGAGGTCACTATGCGGACGGGCAATGACGTCAACAGAGACGACTTCGCCGAGCGACTGCGCAGCGGTGCGTCCGGCTTCGGTCGCGGCTTTGACGGCGGCGACATCGCCGGTCACGACGACCGTGACCATCGCGTTGCCGACTTGGGTCATGGGTCCAACCAACGTGACGTTGGCCGACTTGAGCATGGCGTCCGTCGCCTCGACGAGCGCAACGAGACCGCGGGTTTCAATCAATCCAATGGCTTCTTGTGACATGGTATTTTTATAGGTTGAAGGTTGAGTTTGAAATCAATTTTTTGTTTTGAAATTTGCGTGAAATTAATTTTTACCGGCCAATTTCGCCCAGGCGTTGCGCGCAATCACGATTTCTTCGTTGGTCGGAATGACCCAGACTTCGATTTTGGAATCGGGCGCGGAAATTTTTGTTTCAGTGGCGTGGGTGGCGGCGTTGAGCTTTGCATCCAGTTTCAAGCCGCAGAAGTCCAGGTTGGCGCAGACGGATTCGCGCAATTCGATCCGGTTTTCGCCAATGCCTGCGGTGAAAATCAGCACGTCGGCACCGTTGAGCGCCACGAGAAAACGCCCCAGATAACCGCGGAT
>DATHOB010000141.1:0-4373 GCA_035485355.1 Opitutales bacterium
GCGGGGTTCAAAGGGGATTTTTGACGGGCGGGCGAGGTTTACTCCGGGGTAAGCGGAAAGGGAACGGCGCGATGGTCGCGGGTAGCGCGGTAGATGGCGGTGAAGAGTTCGACGGTGCGGCGACCATCGATACCGGGGACAAGCGGCGGCCGGCGGTCGATAATGGCGCGGAGGAAATCCTGGATTTGCAGTTTATGAAAATAATCCATCGGCTCGACGGATTGAAATAATTTGGCGTCCTCTTCCTTCCATTGCGGCAGATTGGCTTCTTCTCCGCGCACGGTCCAGATATCGTTAAACGGAGGCTCCACAATGCCGGACATCCCGGCGATGAACATCGCGCCGCCGTCGGTTTGCACGCCGAGGGAAGCGCCATTGGAGCCATGCACCGAGACGCGGCAATTGATGGCGGGATTCTGGCTGTTGCTCACGATGATGTTGCCCAAGCCGCCGCCTTTGAAGCGCGCCACGGCCACGGCGGTGTCTTCGACTTCAATATACGGATGATTGAGATTGCCCCAGTAGCCGAAAACTTCCTCGACCTCGCCCATATACCACAAAAGCAAATCAAGTTGGTGCGGGGCCTGGTTGACCATCACTCCCCCGCCCTCGCCTTTCCAACTGCCGCGCCATGGGTCACTGCGATAATAGGCCTCGTCGCGCCAGCCAAACATCACGGCGTGGCCGAGTACGGGGCGGCCAATCTTGCCCGCATCAATCGCGGCGCGAATGCGCAGGCAGGGCGGATAAAAACGCCGTTGGCAGACCATGCCGATGGTCGCGCCGCCCGCCTGCCCGGCGGCAAGCATGGCGTCGCAATCGGCGAGCGAGGACGCGAGCGGTTTTTCCACGAGCACATGCACACCCGCGCGCGCGGCGGCGATAGTGGGCCCGGCGTGCTCGGGGTGTGGCGTGCAAATACAAACGACGTCGAGCTTTTCCTGGGCGACCATTTCGGCCACGTCAGTGTAGCCGGCGACGTTATATTTGGCGGCGAAGGGCTGCGCCTTTTCCATGCTGCGTCCACAAACGGCGACGAATTGGGATTCGGGCAATGCGGCCAGCGCGCGGGCGTGGAGATGCCCGACTTTGCCGCAGCCGATAAGACCTGTGCGCAGTTTTGACATAAGAAAAAATTATCAGGGTTGCAGGAGCACTTTCATCAGCCCCTTTTCCCCGGAGTATAATCGGGAAAACCACTGCGCGCCCTCGGCGAGCGGCGGAGTGGCGCTGATGAATTCGGTGACATTGATCTGGCCGTTCGCGATTAACTCGAGGCACTTCGGATATTCGCCCGCGGAGGCGCAAGTGCCAATCAGCGTGAGTTGGCGGGTAACGACGGCTTGCAATGGCAAATCAACCTGGGCTTTGAGATTGCCGACCAGGGTGATGCTGCCGCCCTTGCGCACGCAATCAATCGCGGTTTTGAGCGGAGCGGATAAACCTACGACTTCGAACGCGGCATCCGCGCCGCGTCCGTGGGTCATTTCCTTGACGCGGGCGGCGAGATCGAGGGCGTCAGCCTTAAATGCGTGAGTGGCGCCAAGGCGGCGGGCGACTTGCAAGCGGCCCTCGTCGAGATCCACGGCGATGATTTGCGCGCAGCCTGCGACGCGCAGCGCCTGAACAACCAAAAGCCCAATCATGCCAGTGCCGACGACAATAGCGGTCGCCTGCGGGGGAAGCGGCGTGCGTTCCAGCGCATGAATGGCGACGGACACGGCCTCGACCATCGCGGCCTGATCAAAAGTGAGATTATCCGGCAGACGGTAAAGAATGCGCTGGGGCACGGCTACGAATTCGGCAAATGCGCCCTGGCGGCGGTAATCGCCGCAGGAGACGCCGAGCACCTGGCGATTTTCGCACAGGTTCACCTCGCCGCGCTTACAATACCAGCATTCGCCGCAATACACGGTCGAATCAAAAGTGACGCGGTCGCCTGGCTTCCATGCAGTGACGCCGGGGCCGACGGCGGCGATGACGCCCGCGGCCTCGTGCCCCATGACGAGGGGCGGAATTCGGCGACCGGTGCTGCCATCCATACCGTGCACGTCGCTGCCGCAGATGCCGCACGCGCGCACCCGCACCAACACCTCGCCAGGCTGTAGCGTGGGCTCGGGCAAATCTTCGATGGCGAATTTCTTGTATTCCTGGAGTACGAGGGCCTTCATGGGGAAGGGTATGATTAGCTTAGATAAATTTGCCGACGACAAGCCTGTTCTCTGCGGAAGCGGCGGGATTTGGCCCGGCCCGGTGATAAAACCATTGTCAGCCTTGCTTGCAGTCTGATAGCACCGTGCGCATGTCCTTGCTGCTTGGCCTCGACGTGGGCTCATCCTCGGTAATCGCCGGCTTGCTGCACGGCCCCCAAGTGCTGGCGCAATCGCCGCGCGAATTTTTCCCCACCCGATTTACCGGGCCGCGCGCGGAACTTGATCCGGAGGTATTGCTGGCGGCCATCCGCCGGGCCATCGCGCACCTCGGCCCGCGCGCCAAAGAAATTGACGCCATTGCCTTAGCGGTGATGGCGGCGACGTGGGTGGCGATGGATAAAAACGGGAACCCGCTGACACCCATTGTCACGCACCAAGACCGCCGCAGTGTGGTGGAAGCGCATGATTTGGAAACCCGCATGAGGGCCAAGCGGCACCTGATGCTCTGTGGGTCGCGGCCTTTTCCGGGCGGCATCAGTTCCACTTCGTGGGCGTGGTACTTGCGCCATCAGCGGGCCAGTTTGAAGCGCGCGAACCTCGTCGGCCCAATCAGCACTTTTATAATCCGGCAATTTACCGGAGCGCGCGTGGTGGACCCATCGAACGCTTCGTTTACCGGATTGTACCATACCCTTAATCTCAGTGGCTGGAGCCCGGAACTATGCGCCAATCTTGGAGTCAGCGCATCGCTGTTGCCGGAAGTTTTGGAGAGTGATCGCGTTGCCGGGCACGTCACCCCGGAGGCGGCGCGGCGCTTTGGCCTGCGCAACGGCACACCAACGCTGGCGGGAATTGTGGACGGCAGCACGGGAATGCTGCTTGCCGGGGCGAAAACGGGGCAGCTTTTCAATGTCGTCGGCTCCACGGATGTGCTGGCGCTGTGCACGGAAAAACCGCGGCCACACCCACAATTGCTGACCCGAGCGCTGGGAGTGAAAGGAAAATGGCTGCAAGTGAACACACTGGCGGCCGTGGCTTCGGCAATTTATTGGGCCCGCGCACAGCTTTTCCCCGAAATTTCGATCAAGAATTTCCCCGCGCTACTGCATCGACTCAGCAAACAAGGCGCGGCGGCGGCGGGCACCGTGCAGTTTGCGCCGTATCTCGCAGGGGAGCGCATGAATATTGATCAGAAGCAAGGCGCGTTCACCGGGCTTACCCTGGCAACGACGCGCGAGCAGATGCTCGCGGCGATTATCGAAAGCCTCGCCCAAGCCAGCGCGGCGCGGTTGCCGCTGCTGGAAGGGACAGGCACAAAATTATTGCGCACGGTTGCGGTGTCCGGCGGAGCGGACCGGATTGACGAACTGATGCGCCGGGATTGGCCGGGACGCTGGCGTTACCGCTCGGTAACCGAGGCCACCCTGCGCGGCTTGGGCACGTTGACTCCGCGCGAGCGGTAGTCACGAAATTCCGTCCGAACGAAGCAATCGGATATCCGATTACGCCTTCGAGTCAATCCAGCGGTCGATCTTGCGCAAGGTCCATTCCTCGACGGAGCCTTCGATCTCGGTGCGCACGGTCTCGCCGATTTTCTTGCCCATGAGGTTCTGACCGAGCGGAGTTTTATACGAGAGGACGCCTTGCTCCGGATTGCTGTCCCACGCGCCGAGGAGGGCGTAGCGGTGGGTGCGGTTGGAGCCTTTGTTGAAGAGCTCGACGACCGAGCCGACGCCGACCCATTCCGTGGTGGCTTCGGAGAAATCGGTTACACGGGCGCGAGACATTTCGGACTCGAGACCGGATTTGCGGGCGAGCAGCGTGTCCTGCTCCTGGCGGGCCATTTTGTATTCGGCGTTTTCGCGCAAGTCGCCCAGTTCGCGGGCGGTCTGGATGGCGATCTTGTTCTCGGGGATGAGCACCTGCACGAGGTTCTCGTATTCGCGCTTGCGGTTCTCCAGCGATTTCTGCGAAACGAAAAGCGATTCGGCCTGGCGGCTGGTGGTGTCGCCACCGACGAGGGTCTGAATCTTCGGGAAGAGGCGGATGAAGCGCGCGAGGAGGGACCTTTTCGTCAAGTCCTCGAAGCCCTGGTTGAGGAGCAAAGTTTGCGCGAGGTCGCGGGCCGTCTCGTCATTGGCGTCGGCAAGGAGGTCGGCGATGAGGTCGGGGTCGTCGCTCAGGGCGTCGGCAAGGACGATGCGGCGGTTGCCCGTCATT
>DATHOB010000142.1:0-7445 GCA_035485355.1 Opitutales bacterium
AACTCCGCCAAAAGCGAAAGTAACGCGCTTTTCCTCCAAGAATGCCTGCGCAAACCCAAGCAAATGGGGGCGGTGGCGCCGAGCTCGCCGCGCCTGGCCAAGGCGATGGCCGAGTGGCTGCCCGACGACCCACAGGACTACGTCATCGAACTCGGCCCGGGGACGGGAGTGGTGACGGAGGCGCTACTGGCTCGTGGACTGAACCCCAAGCGCCTCATCGCCATTGAAAAATCTCCCGTACTGGCAGAAGCACTGCAAAAACAATTTCCGCAAATTCACGTCATCGCCGGGGATGCGGGCGAGATGGACACCCTCCTCCTCCAACTCACGGGCGAGCGCCACGCCGGGGCGGTGATCTCGAGCCTGCCGCTGCGGTCGTTCCCCAAGGAACTGGAAGATTTGGTGACGCGGAAGATCCACGATATCCTCAAGCCCGGCGGCTGCTGGGTGCAGTTCACCTACCATGCCTACCGGAAGTGGATTAACGGCTCGAAGCCTTTTGATTTTCATTCGACGGATTTTGTGTTGTGGAACCTGCCTCCGGCGCGCGTGCTGCGCTACCGGAAAAAACACCGGTAAATGAAATCTCCCTTGGCGCGATGGCTGGTTGGCGCGGCTGGTCTCTTATTGGCGGGCTGTAATTTGACCGCGCCCGGTGCGCAACCGGGAGTGGCTTATGAGGTGACGCTGGGTGCGGCAGAGGTCGATCGCGTGGGCGAGGTGGTAACCTTTAAAATGCCGGATGACGTATACGGCAACGATTGGGCGCTCCAGGAAGTCGGCACGCGGAACGAGCCGCTGCCGCTGCAAATTGATCCAAGTCGAAATGCCACCGCATTTATAGCCCTGCAAAAAGCGGGTGAAGTGGTGAGCTTTGTCCTCGTGCCGGCCGCAACCAACAAAACGACTGAGGCGGAAGTGTGGAAGGAAGATGGCCGGTTGCGCTTTTCCGTGAACAAGCAAACCGTGTTTTATTACCAGATGGATCTGGCGAAGCCGCCGCGCGACGATGTGGCGGACAAAATTTTGCGCGGCGGTTTCCTTTATCCGATATTCACCCCGCATGGCGTGCAAATGTCCGATAGCTACCCGGTGGATCATCCGCACGACCACGGCATCTGGACGGCGTGGGCAAGCTCGACGTTTCAAGGCCGCCATGTGGATTTTTGGAATCCGCATTACGCGTATGGCGGCACGGTGCAGTTTGTCGCGCTGGACCGGACCTGGTCAGGCAGCGTGGACGCGGGGTTTGAATCGCGCCACCGTTCCATCGACCGGACGGTGACGCCGAATGTGCCGGCGCTGGATGAGCAATGGAAGGTGACGTTGTATGCGGCCCCGGGGGTGCCGGCGCGGGAGTTTGATTTGGAATTTACACAAACGCCCTCGGGCAACGGCCCGCTGGAAGTGCTGCAATACCAATACGGCGGGCTGGGTGTGCGCGGCAGCAGCCAATGGCTGGACAAAACAAATTTGCAGGTGCTGACTTCGGAAGGCATCACTGACCGCATGCAGGCCAACAATCAGCCCGCGCGCTGGTTCTTCATGGGTGGGAAGATTTATGGTGAGCCCGCGGGCATCACTGTGCTGGACGACCCGGCGAATTTCCGTGCACCGCAGCCGGTGCGCATGAACCCGGACGGGCCGTTTTTCATGTATGCGCCGAATATCAAAAGTGGCTTCACCATCTCGGCGGAACAGCCGTATCACGCGCACTACCGTTTTCTCGTGCAGGATGGGCCGCCCGATGCAAAATTCCTCGAAGCGTGCTGGCAGGGCATGGCTCACCCGGCAGCGGTCACGGTGGGTGCGCCGGATGCGAAGGCTCAGGCGTTTCTGTCAAATTGAAAGAGTTGCCTTTGTCTGCCCAGACCTTTAATTCCAACCGTTATGAATAAATTACCCGCTTCATCGGCAACGCCATCGCAACTTTTCCGCCACCTGCGCTGCTGGGGCGCATTGGGCCTGCTCGCATTGTTTGCCACGCCGCTCGGTGCGCAAACCGCACCGGCCTCGGCCAACAGCACAACCCCAAACTCCACCGGCACTGATGATGTGCACTGGTGGAACCCGGCCAATGTGGAGACCCCGCCGTGGTTTGGGTTGGAATATGAACACGAATTTTCAGCCAGCCTCAAAAATGGCGCGACGGGCAGCATGGACAGCAACACCTTCCAAATCGCGCACGAGAAAGGTTTTGATTTGAATAACGATAATCATTTGACCATGGCGATGGCGTACACCTTCATCAATTACAATTTCAGCGGAGTAGGCACCGCGCCGTTTGGCAACGTGCAAAAGCTCGGCGTCAACGGACATTACACCTACGACTACAATCCCGATGTGCAATTGTTCGTCGATCTGAGCGCACAGTTGGCGGCGGCAACGGCGGGTTCGTTCAGCAATGGCGGGCAAATTTCCGCGACCGTGGGCCCGGTGTGGTGGGCCGCGCCGGACTTAACCATTGCCGTGGGCCCGATGTTTTACACCCGGATGGAAGATTCGGACACGTGGATTCCCTATGTGGATGTGAAATGGACACCGGGAGACAATTGGCTGATCAACGCCTATGCCGGAAACTCGAACGGCGTGAAAGTTTCCTACGACGTCTTTGGCAACCATGCCACGGTGGTCGAGTGCTCCCTCGATTATAATTCGCACTGGTTCCGCGCGCAAAACACGCCAGCAGGCGCGAGCGCGGCGGTGGACGAGACGGACACGACATTGAAGCTTGCGGTGCGGCAGGCGCTGTCGGAATCCGTGTTCGTGCGCGGGTACATTGCTGGTATTTTCGGAAGCGAGTACCAATTTCATGTCAACGGCAATTCGGCGAATAGTTTTGATGTGGGAACGACATTTGGGTTGGGATTGGGCGCGGGAATGTCGTTCTAAAGCAGATGGGTAAGTTAGTTTCCGGGCAATGATGTGGGCGGGATCGTCGTGTTAAAATTTCGCCAAGAAGTGATGCGTTTTTCCGCCGAGAGTCGCGGTTGAAAAAAGTTTTACATATTGGGCGTGGCGTGAGGCGGATGAATGGTCATAATAGTGGGTTTTCCAACGAACCCATCTCTTTTATGGCTATCAATCTCGCCGCTTTGAATGAATCCGTCAAATCCAGCTCGACCTGGGTGGGGCTGCTGCGCGCCGAAATGGGCAAGGTCATCATCGGCCAGCACTACCTGGTGGACCGGCTGCTCGTGGGCCTGTTGGCCAACGGCCACGTGTTGCTCGAAGGCGTGCCGGGTTTGGCAAAAACCCTGGCCGTGCGCACACTGGCTGGCGTGATCCAAGCGGATTTCGCGCGTGTGCAATTCACGCCGGATTTGTTGCCCGCGGATATTTTGGGGACACTTATTTACAACCCGCGCGACGGGCAGTTTTTGACCAAAAAGGGGCCGATATTTGCGAACTTGGTGCTGGCCGACGAAATCAACCGCGCCCCCGCCAAGGTGCAGAGCGCGTTGCTCGAAGCGATGCAGGAACGGCAAGTGACCATCGGTGAGCACACCTTTGCCCTGCCGGAGCCGTTTCTGGTGCTGGCGACGGAAAACCCGATTGACCAGGAGGGCACATATACCCTGCCCGAAGCGCAGATCGACCGCTTCATGCTCAAATTGAAAATTGGCTATCCGACCCGGGCGGAGGAACGGCAAATTCTGGAAACAATGGCGACAACCAAGCCCAAAACGGAGGTCAACACCATCATCACGCCGAAGGACATCATGGCCGCGCGCGAAGTGATCGACAGCCTCTACATCGACGACAAGGTGAAAGACTACATTGTGGATATCGTGATGGCGACCCGCCAACCGAGCAAATACAAGGTGGATCTCGACTCCTACGTGCGCTTCGGCGGTTCACCGCGCGCGACGATCGCATTAACCCTGGCCGCCAAAGCCTGGGCGTATTTGCAGGGTCGCGGATATGTAACGCCGCAGGACGTGAAGACCATTGGCATGGACGTGCTGCGCCACCGCGTGATTGTAACTTACGAGGCCGAAGCCGAGGACATGACGAGCGAGGATGTGGTGAAGCGGATTTTTGACACGCTTCCGGTTCCGTAAATTTGAAATCGGAATGCGGAACGCGAAAATTAACGAGCCATCAATTTTGAACACATCGTGAGCCCAGAACTGAAACAACGAACCAAAGAGTTCGCCTTGCGCGTGCTCAAAGTGTTTGTCGCCCTGCCCAAGCGCGCTGAAGCCTATGTCTTGGGGAAACAATTGATCCGATCGGGTACTTCGGTGGGTGCCCAATATCGCGAAGCATTGCGTGCTCGATCCACCGCCGAGTTTATCAGCAAACTTGATTCCACCCAACAAGAGATGGAAGAAACCATCTACTGGCTTGAGCTAATCACCGAACACGGCCTGATGCCTGCCAAAAGGCTGAAGCCATTGATAACGGAGGCAAATGAATTGCAAGCCATCCTCATTGCCTCCTCAAAAACGGCCAAGGCCAAACCACGGTAGGGTTATTTCCGCATTCCAACTTCCGATTTCATACTTTTCCATGGCAGCGTCAAAAACACCCCCGGCAAATTCTTCCGCCATTTTCCGGCGTGTGCGGCATATTGAAATACGCACACGGCGGCTGGTCACGGATTCCCTGGTGGGCGCCTACCATTCAGTGTTCAAGGGCCAGGGAATGGATTTTGAGGAAGTGCGGGAATATTTCTCCGGCGACGACGTGCGGCGCATTGACTGGAACGTCACTGCGAAGATGGACAAACCGTATGTGAAAAAATTCCGCGAAGAGCGCGAGTTGACCTTGATGCTGCTGGTGGATGGAAGCGCCTCGGGTGCGTTCGGCTCAGCTAATGTAAGCAAACGAGAACTGGCCGCCGAAATCGCCAGTGTGCTCGCCTACTCCGCCACGCGTAACAACGACAAAGTCGGCCTCGGGCTGTTCACGGATCGGATGGAAAAATTTGTCCACCCGCAAAAAGGGCGGCAGCATGTCTTGCGTGTAGTGCGGGATATTTTGTGTTTCGTACCGGAACACCGCGGCACGAATTTGGTGGATGCACTCAATTACACTAACCGCGTGCTCCGGCGGCGTTCGATTGTGGTGCTGGTCAGCGATTTTCTGCAGGGGCCGGAAGGCCTACTGCCCAACCCGACCTCGCCGCGCAGTCAGGAATTACTGCGCGCGCTCTCGCTGACCAACCGGCGACACGACCTGATTTGTGTGGCGCTCTCCGACCCGCGCGAGCAGGAGCTCCCCGCCGTGGGGCTGCTCACGATTGAGGACGCGGAGACCGGCCAGGTGCTCGAAATCAACACCAACCACGCGCTGACCCGGGCGCAATACGGGAAGGAAAACCGCCGCCGCATCGAGCTGTTCCACCGCGGGCTGCGGCAAACGGGCGCCGGAGTGCTGCCGCTTTCAACCAGCGAATCTTATATTCTACCTCTGCGCAAATTTTTCCAACAGCGCAGCCGAAAACATTGATTTTGCCATGAGTCCCATTTGCAAACTTTCCCATTTTGTCCGCACGGCATTCTCCCTCGCGGTGGGATTGGCTTTGGCGGGTTCGGTATTGGCGCAATCCACACCCGCCAATGGATCGGCCATGCCGCAGTTGCCCAATTTCAGCCCGACCAATGCACCGGCCGCAGCGCCTGCGGCCAATACCGGGCCGGACATCCATGACTTGCATAATCTCGCGCCTTTGTCGTTTTGGGAGAAGCACGGCACCGAGGTGATTATTTTCAGCGGCCTCGGCGTCCTGTTGCTAGCGCTATTACTTTGGTGGGTGTTGCGCAAAAAGCCGGAGATTCCGCTTACGCCTTATCAACAAGCATTGAAGGGTTTGGAATTTGCCCGGGGTTTGCAGAATTGCGGAAAAGACAAGGTGTTTGCGAGCGCGGCGTCGGATGCCGTGCGCAATTACCTGGAAAGCGCCTACCAGATGCCTGCGCCGGAGCGGACCACTGAGGAATTTTTGCAAGTGGCGGCGCGCCATGTCTGGCTGCAAGGCGAGCTGACGACACTGTTGCGGCGATTTTTGGAATTTTGCGATCTGGCGAAATTTGCCGGCCAGCAATTCGGCGAAGAGGAAAGCACCCAGTTGTTGAACGCCGCGCGTGAATTCATTGAAGCCGCGGAAAAATTCCGCCAATCGCCGACCAGCACCGCCGCAAAAAGCAACCCGCACTCCACCACCCCGCCCCTGCCCAAACCGTCCACCCCGTCCACTTTGACCGCGCCGTGAATCAAATTAATTTCCAGAATCCGGAATTTCTCTGGCTGCTGGCCGCGCTGCCGCTGCTCTTGCTGCTCCGCGGGCGGGCGGGCCGGGCGGCGGCGGTGCAATTCTCGAGCGTTGCCGTGGCCAAGCAGATGGGGGCCTCAGCCCGGTCCCGCGCCGGGTGGGTGTTGCTTGCCTTTCGCGCCTTGGGCTTGGCGGCCTTCAGCGTCGCGCTGGCCGGGCCGCAGTTGCCACTGGCCCAAACCGAGCAGATTGAGGCAAGCGGCATAGACATTGTGCTGGTGCTGGACTTGTCCTACTCGATGGCGGCGGTGGACATGTCCGTCGACGAAAACCATTTGCTCACGCGCGTGGACGCGGCGAAGGAAGTATTGACGGATTTCATCAAACGCCGCCCAAATGACCGCATCGGTATGGTGGTCTTCGCCAAGAGCGCGTATCTCGTCAGCCCCATTACGCTGGACCATGACTGGTTGCAGCAGAACCTCAACCGCCTGCATCTGGAGAGCATTGACGGTGGCAGCACGGCGATCGGCTCTGGATTGGCCATGGCGACGAACCGACTGCGCGATCTCGAATCCAAAAGCAAGGTTGTGATTCTCTTGACGGACGGGGACAACAACTCCGGTGTCATCAGCCCGATGACGGCGGCGGAAGCGGCGATGGCCTACAAAGTGAAAGTTTACACCATTGGTATCGGCACGGAAAATTCGGCCATGCCGCTGCTGGGCGACAACGGCCAGCTGCAATACGACCGCAACGGCCACGTCGTTTTTGCCACGGATATGTTTGGCCGGCGCGTTGCGGTAGATGGCATTGACAGCGACGATTTGCAAAAAATCGCCGACAAGACCGGCGGTGAGTTTTTCCGCGCCACGGATCAGAATCAACTGCGCAAAATTTACGCCGAAATCGACCGCCAGGAGAAATCCCCCGCGCGGCTGCGCCATTTTTCCACCTACTCCGAGGTTTTCTACTGGCCCGCGCTGCTGGGGCTGGGCTTGCTGGGTATCGAGCAAGCGTTGGCCCACACCCGACTGCGCCGTTTGCCATAATCCACTTCCATGACCTTTCACTGGCCATATGTCCTTCTTGCCCTGCTGGTGGTGCTGCCGGGGTTGTTGGTGCTATTTGTCAGCAGTACGCGGGCGCGGGCGCGTTTATTGGGCAAGTTTGCCTCTGCGCGATTGTTGCCGCTGCTTTTAACCAATCACAGCCCAATCTTGCG
>DATHOB010000143.1:0-2774 GCA_035485355.1 Opitutales bacterium
ATACGTTTTGAACCCCGCACGACGAGCGGCAAAATACTCGATGAGCCGTGCCCCGGTCAGATCGGCGACCGTCGCACCGGGGAAATGTTTTTGCAGGCGTACCAAATCCCGTTTCAGACGGATGAAGTATGGTTCGGAGATCAAGTCCTGCTCGCGCTCGTGTTGTTTGGCGGCAACGTATTCCGCGACCGCCTCAGCGAGCAGTTTTTGCGTCACCGGCTCGCGGTAATTCGACAGCGCATATTCAAGGTAGAATGTCAGTGAATGGGAATTATTTTGGAGGCGGCGAAAAGCAGCCTCAGATTCCCGCAACTGGTCAGCAGCGAGAAACGTGGTTACAGATTGCAAACCGGACGTGGCCTGCATGACCTTCAATTCGAGAGTGGCCTTCTCAGCGGCGGCCTCTTCCTTCGATTTGAAGTTCTTGCGAACGCGGACGCCGTGCAGAAAACCAGCGACCCGCCAAGACATCACACCGTTGCGGTTTTCAAACCGACGGACAACGAACGTATTATTGCATTTCATATCTAGGTTGCCACGTCAACCGGCAACCTAGCTTCGTATCTCCATTAACTCACTTACTATCAGTGAGTTAATGGCGGAGAGGGAGGGATTCGAACCCCCGGTCCCCTTGCGAGGACACCTGATTTCGAGTCAGGCACATTCGGCCACTCTGTCACCTCTCCGTGGTAACGCGCCCCCGGCCGGTCGGGCGCAAGGAACCATCTATGACAAATTCCCCGGGCGGGGCCAAGTTTTTTCCATCAGGGACATTCCATCAGATTGCCGGCGCAGCAAGACTGCGCCCCTACAATAAGTTCCGATGATGCGCCAACCTCGCCCGAACCAAATGTAGGGGCGCAGTCTTGCTGCGCCCGTTTCAGGTTCTAATCATCCAACGGATACACTGCTCCCCATCAGTCTTCGTGGAGCAATTCCCGCTTCGCCTTGGCGAGGGCTTTGCGCCCGTGTTTGTCGAGCTGTGGGTAGCGCGGATGCAGGGTGCTCAATTCGTCAATGAGGATTTTGGCGACGGCCAGGCGCGCCACATATTTGTAATCGGCGGGGATGATGTACCACGGCGCCCAGGGCGTGCTGGTGGTGGTGAAAATTTCCGAGTAGGCGTGGTGGTATTGCTCCCAATAGCGGCGGTCGCGCACGTCGGAGGGGGTGAATTTCCAATTGCGCGCGGTGTCGTCGATGCGGGTGAGGAAGCGCTTTTTTTGCTCGTCGCGCGACAGGTGCAGGAAAAACTTCACGACGCGGGTGCCGTTGCGCGCGAGGTGGCGTTCAAAGGTGTTGATGTCGTCCAGTCGTCCACGCCAGAAGGCCGATGACGGCTTCTCGGCCGGTTTGGCGTTGGACATTTTGAGTTTCGCGCGGAATTCGTCGAAGCCTTTCCGTCCGTGCTTCACATCGGTGATGTCCCCATTCAGGCAGGGCGCGGGCAGGCGCTGGTAGCCGATGTATTCCGGACGCACGCGCGGGACGAGGACTTCCTCGTAATATGAGCGGTTGAACACGCCGATGTGCCCGCGCGGCGGCAGGGCGGCCATGCACCGCCAGAGAAACGAGTGCGAAAGCTCCTCGCCCACCGGCGCGGAAAAACTGGTGACATGGCAGGATTGCTGGTTGAAGCCTGTGAGGACGTGCTTGACGATGCCGTCCTTGCCGGCGGCGTCCATGGCCTGGAGGATGACCAAGAACGACCAGGTGCGTTGCGCGTTCAAGCGGTCGTGCAGGCTGCGCAATTCCGGCAGCAGCTCGGCAAGCATTTCCACGGCGTCGCTTTTGCTGCCGAAGCCCAGGCCGGAGTCCGGACGTTGCTGGCGGAGGGGTTCATGCGCGCCATGGGCGACACGCAGGTCGGCGGGGTCGAAAGACATGGTGGGGAATTAAGCGGTAGGAATAAAGAATTATGCAGTCAGACCGAGAACAAATGCAAGCGCGGTGGATGTTGGGAAATTATGACTTTCACCGGGGCTTGGGCAACCCTCAAGCGGGAGCAGGAAAAGATTTAACAATCCGGCGGGTTTTTCTGGCCCCGTGCGGGTTTTTGCGCGATATCTGGGGGACGAATGTCCGATGCCTCCCATCCCCGCAGCAGCGTGCTCGCGCAATTGACGCCGGGGGCGCTCGCGCCGATTGATTTTACCGCGTCCCTCAACGAGGATCAACTGGCCGCGGTGACGGCGCCGCCCGGCCCGGCGCTAGTGCTCGCGGGCGCGGGCTCGGGCAAGACGCGCACGCTGACCTACCGCGTGGCGTGGCTCGTGCACCAAGGCATGGATCCGTGGAATATCCTGCTGCTGACCTTCACCAACAAAGCCGCGAAGGAAATGCTCCTCCGCGTGGAAGATTTAACCGGCTTGAACCGCTGGGGTGGAATCTGGGGCGGCACGTTTCACAGCGTCGGGCAGCGGTTTTTGCGCACGCATGGGAAAGCGGTTGGAGTATCGAGCGGTTTTACCATTCTGGACGAAGACGATGCCGATGCGCTGCTCAGCGATGTCATCCGCAAGGTGGATCCGGCCTTCAACAAGCATAAGGAGCATCCCAAACCCGGCTTGATCAAAGAAGTTTTCAGTTACGCGTGCAACACGCGCCAGAGCATCAACGAAGTCATCACCGAAAAATACCCCTGGTTTGAGGAAATTTCCGAGCCATTGCACAAATTTCGCGCGCTCTACCAGCAAACGAAGCTCGAAAAACAGGTGCTGGATTACGACGATTTGCTCGAATACTGGCTGCTCACCTTGCAACGCGATGAGGCC
>DATHOB010000144.1:0-5592 GCA_035485355.1 Opitutales bacterium
GTAGGCGATGCCGATGGTGGACACCTCGGTCGCGGTCGCCACGCCCTCGATCACCGCGGTGCGGATCAGGAACGGCAGCACCAGCGCCGGCAGCGCAATGACGAAGCTGCGCAGGACCGCGCGCGGCGGCGGGCGCACGATGCCGGACAGATCCTCCCCGCGCGAGCGCCAGCGCGCGACCGCTGCCAGCGCCAGCGCCAGCACCAGCGCCGCGTCCGCCACCGGCCGCGCCACCACCGCCAGGGCCTCCTCCCGCACCACCACCACCTGGCCCTGCGCCCGCAGCTCCGCCAGCGCCCCCACGACCGCCACCACCTCCTGCACCACCACCGCCACCACCAGCGCCCGCGCCGCCACCACCACCTGCGCCGCCTGCACCGCCGCCACCTGCACCACCGCCTCCACCACCACCTGCACCACCGCCTCCACCGCCAGCGGCAATAGCAGCAGCTTGACCAAATTGTACGGCATTCGTTAGGCCAACCGTTGTTGAAAGCGCGGCGAATAAACCTGAACCACTCGAAAGAGTTTCCGCACGAGTCACGGCCGCGCCAGCTGCGCCACCCGTGGTTGCATTGCCGGTCGTGGCGTTGCCAGTGCTATTACCAGCGGATCCATTTGCGGAAAGCACTCCCGCTGTGGTCATCTCATCGGAATTGCGGATCATCATGTCATCCGGCGTGCCGGGTAGGCCGTCCGCGCCCCACAGATAGCTCTGGGTGGTGGTTTCATCAATTTCGGAAAGGTACTGGTCGGCCGCCCAATCCAGCACTGCGGGTACGGCGGTGTTCAGGTTCACCGGGCCGCCAGAATCATGCAGTGTGACCATGCTGCGGAACTGCCCATATAGCGGGGTTTCGGCGCCATTCTCGTCCCAGAATAAATCCTGCCAATTTTTGATATAATGAAACTCGTCGAAATCCGTGATATTGGTGTAAGTCGGGTCATATCCGGGGTTGAGCGTCTCGTAATAGTCCGAACCCGCGCCATCAGAGGAAAAGTTCCCGGTGTAGGGTGATGTCCAGTCGCGGAAAGTATCGAGCAACACCTGGCCCTGCGTCGGGTCAACTCCCAGCGAATCAAACAGCGCCAGCATGTCATTGTCGCTCATCCGGTTCAACGGAATCATTCCGGTATAATCGGTGATGCTGACGTTGATCGTCATGCCGTCCGGCGGTGTATAGATGACGGTTACATTACCAGACGAGTTGTCGTCCGAATTGCCCCACGCGGGTTGATTAAGCGGGTCGGCCCAGCCTTGGGTGGGCCCGTAGAGTCCGCCGTCGATTTGCAAAAAGGTGTTAAGCACGCCGAGGGTCGCCTCCAGGCCGGAATAGGCCGCCACCCGCATCGTCTCCCGGCCAAAATACATCCCGCGGAGAATGATTTCCTTGCGCGTAATTTCCAAAAACGCGCTGATGAGCATCGACAGCACAAACACCGTGCCCAGCACGATGACCAGAATCGTCCCCCGCCGCCGGGTGGCGCGTCGCGCACGCATCGCAGGCACCGCCGCCACCGGGTGGGTGGCGCGGGAGGAAGAACGCTGCGGGCGGAAGTTCATGGTTGGATTAATAGAGGGGAACCGGGGCGGCGCCGGTGGTGTTGCCCACGGCGGCGGTGGGCATGGAAATGGTGATGTTGCTGACTTTGCCTTCCAGGTCGAAAGTCAGCCGCACAAAGTCAGGAAGAACATAACTGCTATTCGCCGGATCCTGCGGCGGATCGTCCGAGCTGGTCCAGTTCATGAGCGTGGGGTCGTAGTAAAAATAGGTCATTTTCACCACCAAGGGAGAGAGCATCGTTTTGCGCACGGCATTGATTTCAATGTCGTTCGGGGTGGGCGGTGGCGCCCACAAAAGCTCCAAGCCTTCGTGTTCTTTGAAAACCAGGAAGCAGCGTATAGGCACGCGCGGACCCTTGTCCCAGACGAGAATAGGATTGTCCGTAGGCAAAACAAATGAAAGGGAGGGTTTATCGCCCGGTGAAACGCCCGGCGGCCAGCCCCAGGCTACATTTTGGGTCTTCGGAATGGCGACAGCGGCGTTCGGGGGAGTTACGGAATCATCACCGGATGCACTGGCAGTGGCATTGGCCGTGGTATTTCCCGTGGTATTTCCAGTTGCATTACCCGTTGTGTTTGCAGTGGTATTGCTTGTCGTGTTACCAGCGGGGTTAGACATGGAATTCTCGGTCGGCGCCATGAGTGTACCGGCTCGGCTGGTCGTTGTATTGGCGATGCCCAGAGTGGCTGCCGTGCTGGCCGCCGTGTTGGTGGTGTTCGAGGCATTTCCGGAAGTTCCCGCCGCCGCGCCAGCAGTTGCATTTCCGGTGGCATTGCCGGTTGCATTGCCGGTCGAATTGCTTGTCGTGTTTGGGGAGACGGGAATAGCCGAGTCCGGCATTGATGTCTGAAATGCGTATTGTAAAAATGCGGACACCCCCAATTTGTGATGTTCCAAGCCGGGATCGCTTTCGGCGTCCGAAAGCAACTTGAAGGATGTGTACATGAATATCGCCGCCGCCCCCAGCACCATCACGGAGAGCGCGATGGCCATCAAAATCTCTACCAACGTAAAGCCTGCACGCCCCGCCTTTCGCGCTGCTTCGCGGGGAAGCGGTGTGACATTGAGGGGCCGGGAGTTGGTCGCGAGGGTTATCATGGCCAGACTTGTTGGGTACGCACATTTTGCAGCGCAGATTCAATATCTCCCATGTCGGCTTGGCGGACTTCCGTGTCCGACCATTGCGGCTGCAAAACTTCCAAAGTTTCGTTCGAGGTTTCAGCGGGGACATCGCCATTGCCGGAGAGGGCGATGCTTATCGTGATCGTGAATAAATCCGGTGTGCTCGTAGTCTCGGATTCCACCAAGTCCCAATGCGCGCCCCCCGCGTTGGGTGTTTGCACATCGCCACCCAGGCTCAAGGTATCGGTGTCGGAAATGGTCAGTACCTGGTCGCGCACAAATTGGTAATCGCGGTCACGCCCCTCGGTAATTTCCAGATTGCTCAAGGCCAGCAGCGCATTGCTCGACGCTTCCGCCAGCACTCCCACCGCCAGGATGAAGATGAACATGGCGACAAGCGTCTCCACCAGCGAAAAGCCGGCGTGGTGATGGCGGTGTTTGCTCACTGGAGAATGGGGGTTTCCGCGGGTGGCTGCGGGGGTGGCCCTTCTGAGAAGGGGTCGAGGCGGTAAACCGTTTTATTATCATCCTGATCGTTGATGGTCAGGGTGACTTTTACCGGGGCGGTCGCTCCACTGGCGTGGAATAATAGGCGCTTTTTCGCCTGATCGTCGCTTGCGTAGGTAATGGCGTCGTCCTCTTTGGGATTCACGTCTGCGTCTCCATCCGTGCCGGGTTCAACCGCCAGAAACGTCAGGGTCATTTTGTCGTCTGGGCTGTCCAAGCCATCCGGGTCCTGCTCCAAGACATTCCCTTGGTCGTCCAGAATGTCGAAGGTATGGTTGTCGCCATTATAAGTTAGCATTACCTCACTCATTCGCTGCAGGGCCAGATAACGCGCTTGGCGTATGGACGCTTTCAACACTTTGGGTGGCGGTTCATGATCCACTTGCGAGCCGATTCCCACCATGTTGGCCACCGCCAGACTGCCAATGATAAGAATCAGGGCGATGGCGATCAAAATCTCGGTCAGCGTGAAACCGGCGGCGGTGGAAACCGCGCGCCCGCGCTCGGGGGCGCGGGCGGCTCGCCGCCAACGGGGGTGGCGGAGACCGGCATGGGCCGGCCGGTTGGACAGGTGCTTGTTCACCAGGGCCGGGTAGATCGTGGTTTAAGAAACATTACTCGCAAGCGGCTGGCCGCTTACTGGCTGGTCTGCCAGTTGCCAATCGAGTCTTGGGCGCCATCTTGACCAGTCGGGCCGTTGGACCACAGGTCATACATGCCAGCGGATTGGCCGTGCGTCGAGGGGAACGCGTAGTGATAGGGCTGCTTCCACGGGTCGAGCGGTACATCCGTTCCGGTCAGGTAGGGGCCCTTCCACAGCGACTGGTTTTCGCCCTGCGGGCAAACGACCAACGCGTCGAGGCCTTGGTCGGTCGAGGGATAATGGCCCATCGCCAGCTTATACGAGAGCAGCGGCGTGGACATGGATTCCTTCACGAACATTTGTGCGGCAGAAATCTTGCCCGAGTCGAGCACGCCGCTGAGGTTCGTCACCGCAACCGTCACGATGATGACGATGAGCGCGATGGCGATCAGGATTTCAGTGAGGGTGAATCCCGGGGCCAGGCGGCGCGGGCGGGCGGTGTCGGCGGCGACAGAGCGCCGGAATGTCATGGGGATAGTCATGGGTGATGGGTGTATTGAAGGGTTAACGCGTAAGCTTGGGTTTGTTTGAAAGGTTTTGGGAGGGATTGCAATCCATCCTTTTATAAAATGCATGCAGGATTACAACTGGAAACAGAAATGGGGGTGAAAAGTTGCGGAGTAAAAAGAGTATGCGTGGAATTTATGGGCTATTAAAATTTCCTAAATCATCGGCGATGCCGGGAAAGAGCCGCCTCTTTGCATCACTTGCAATCCTGCGAGCCACCCAACTGTCAAAATGATCAGACTCCAAAACATTCGGAGTGCAATCAACGTGATCTCGGAATGAGCGCCTGGGCAATCCGCAAAAATTTCGATAACATTCGCGGGCGATTTCATCACGAAAGAAGTATGGTTGATTTTACTTCATCCGTGAAGGTCGCGACATCACCAATTGGTGATGTCGTCCGACGTCGAGTTTTGTTTATCCGGCCCCATGGACCAGGCGTCAAACTTGGTGTTGCCGCCGTGGCGGCCGGGGTACGCATACTGATAGGGCATGCCCCAAACGTCCTTGAGTTCATCAGCGCTGACATACGGGCCTTTCCAATTATTCACATTGTCCGGCTGCTCGACGAGCGCCTTGAGGCCTTGGCGCGAAGTAGGGAAGGAACCCGTGTCATTCTTGTATGTATGCAGCGCCGCGTCCAAATCGGTGGTGATAAATGTCTTCACCGTGGCGGTTTGCCGGGCGAGGGAGTTGCCTGCGCTGAAATGGTTGACGGCAACATATCCAATGGCCGCGACTGCCACAATCGCAATGAGGTCCACATAACGGAAACGCCTCGGTTTTGCAGTCTGGGTGGGCACCGCGCGGGTATAGCTTTTGGATTTAATCATGGGTAAAAAAGGTTGCGGGTTATCGGGTGGCTTGCGAGCACACCACCAAACACTCTGCCTTGGAGATAGTTGCATTTAAATAGCGCCAAAGACGTTGACCGGCAAGGCCATGACATTTCATTTACAAACAGAACAGTTTTTCCATTAGGAATCGTTACTGTTGAGTTAAGGATTGGTTGCGGGATCATGGCCGATGGATGAGCCCGGTATTACCAATTCCCGATGTCATCCGCTGTCCCGGCGGTTTTGTCCGCCCCGTCCGACCACAGGTCGTAGCCTTGCGGGTTATGTGTGCCCGGGTTGGCATATTGGTAGTCTGTGCCCCAGGGGTCTTGCAGTTTGGCATCGGACTTCAGATATGGGCCGCGCCAACTTACCGCACCAGCGGGCTTTTCCACCAACGCCAGCAGCCCTT
>DATHOB010000145.1:0-7148 GCA_035485355.1 Opitutales bacterium
GCAAATTGTCGAGAAATACGGCGTCACTGTGTTCTACACCGCCCCCACCGCCATTCGCGCCTGCATGAAGTGGGGCGATGAATGGCCGAAAAAGCACGACCTTTCTTCCCTGCGCCTGCTCGGCTCCGTGGGCGAGCCCATCAACCCCGAGGCCTGGATGTGGTATCACAATGTGATTGGCGGCGGTCGCTGCCCGATTGTGGACACCTGGTGGCAGACGGAAACGGGCGGCATCCTCATCACCCCCCTCCCGGGCGCGGTCGCCACCAAGCCCGGTAGCGCCACACTGCCGTTCTTTGGCATCGAGGCGGCAGTGCTTAGCGACGAGGGGCAGGACGTGCGCGCCGGCATCCTCGCCATCAAGAAGCCCTGGCCTGGGATCATGCGCGGCATCTGGGGCGACCCGGAACGCTTCAAGACCACCTATTTCAACAAATGGGGCGGCAAATATTATTTCCCTGGCGACGGCGCGCGCATTGACGATGACGGCTATTTCTGGATTCTCGGCCGCGTGGACGACGTCGTCAACGTCTCCGCCCACCGCATCGGCACTGCCGAGCTAGAGAGCGTTTACGTCGAGCATCCCTCCGTCGCGGAAAGCGCGGTTATCGGCATCCCGCACGAATTGAAGGGCCAGGCGCTTGTTTCTTTTGTCACGGTCAAGCACGGCCACGAAGCCGGCCCGGAACTGGTGCGCGAACTCAATGACCTCATCACGAAAAAAATCGGCAAGTTCGCACTCCCGGAAAAAATCATCTTCTCCGCCGATTTGCCGAAGACCCGCTCCGGCAAGATCATGCGCCGCCTCCTGCGCGACATCGCCGAAGGCCGCGCCCTCGGCAACGTCACCACCCTGGCCGATCCTTCAGTGGTCGAGGCGTTGAAGGAGAAATATTCGACGACGGAGAGTTAGGGGCCGTTTTCGGGACTGCGTTCAGCGAAAAAACGCTTCACTCATTTTGGAATTATCTTGTCGTGGGTACCGAGCACGCCTTGGGTTTGCCCCCGCGTTAGCGAGGGTTCGTTCAGGGTTGAAACATCCAGCCTTCAGGTCCCAGTAGAACAAGGACCAGGCCAAGGATGGATAAGATCGTCAACGTGCCTCCAGCCACCAAATCACGAGGCCAACGCTTGGGAATTATCTCACGCAGGCCATAACTGGCAAAGCAGAGCAAAAATGGCAGCTCGGCATACAAATAGCGCGCATCGAGATAGACCACGCTGTGGGCCAGCCATAAGGTGAGAAAAACCGCGCCCACCCATATGAGTGTCTTCTCCTTGCGCCAAACGGCGAGGACAAGCCCAAAGGCGCCCAGCAAGTGCAAGAGCGCGGTGTAAGCGGAAAAGTAGTTGGTGGCTGCGGTTGCGGGCGGCGGCCTCTTGTTCGCAAATTGATAATTCAAAAATGTCCGCACGAACAGCCGCGAATCACCCGTCCAAAAAAACCGGACATTGTCGAACACATTACCCAAGTAAACTCCCGGCTGGGCCCGCAATTGCCGAATGGCCGCTTGGCGGAGAATGTCATCAACCTCCACTGGCCTGCGCATAAAAACGTCCGGATCCTCGGCGTCAGCGCCCAGCTTTTCCCGCAGCAACTTCGGGCCGCGCTTCTCCCATAATGCAACCCAGGGGAAATTCTCCGAGGTGGGATGCAACGCAGTTTCCGTCATGGGCCACAAGGCCGCGCCGGATTGGGCATTTATGGGGATGAACCGGCCAGTGCGCTGGTAATTACTCCAGGTTCGTGGCGCAATCACCACCAGCATGGTCGCCAAGCACACCAGCCCAGCCATCCAGGCTCGGCGGCGTTCAACCTTGCCGTTCCACACAATCATTATTGCCAGAACGAGGGGGAAAATGAGAGTCATCGGGCGCGTTAATGTGGTCAGCGCACACAATACCCCTGCGACGCTCGCCCACGGCAGCGATGGCTTTTCGCCGCCAAAGGAATGTACCACCGCTAGACTCAGCCAAATCAACAATGCCAAATGGAGCAGGTCGTAATGCACATAGCCGGTGAGGATGACGGCCAGTGGGTGGATACCAAAGGCCAGGGCGAGCAAGCATGCGGCGGCGGGTTGCAGCCAGCGGAGCGCGAGCAAAAACAATCCGACGGACGCCAACCCCAGCACCACCCCTTGGGCTAAATAAACCGGGAGGTAGTCTTCTTCATGCAGTCCTCCAGTAACCGCGCCCACTCCCCGCAGAAATGTTATGTAACCGGGCGGACGAAATAGCGACGATTCTCCGGCGGGCGCTTGGGCCAGTTCAAAATATTCCTCGGATTGATGCCGGGCTAGCGGCTGCCAGACTAGAGTCACTATCCAACTGGCCACGCAGGGCACAAGAAACGAAAGCAGCAGACGCCGGAGCATGATGTGAGTATCTTTAGAGTGTTCAGGGTAAAATTGCCATTTCAACCTTGCGGTCTCCCAAACCTCTGCGGGCGGCCCAATGTCTGCGGTTCAAGTTTCGTACGTACGAATTCTCACTCCGGCCATCATCGTTTCTCCGGTACGGCATTCGCCACTTCCAGCTTCAGCGCGTGCAGCGCCGTCCGGATGTCCGCCAAAAACAGCGCTAGCGAAAAGATCAACGACAACAAACAGCCAATAAACAACAGGCTGACGACTCCGACGGCATTCCAACTCAACAACGCCGTCACAAACAGCAAAATAATCATCACCGCCGCGAACAGGACGCTGAGCACCGCCAGCGCAATTGAGCCTTGGATGATTTTGGCGCGTTGGTACAACATTCTTACTTCGGCCAGCAACCGGCGCAGGTCCGCATCGTTGGCGGTCCGCATCTCTCCCATGAGTTGGCGGGAGCGGTCAATCGCTCGGCCCAGCCGGTTCGTCAACGTCAGCAGCAGCAACCCCACGCCAGAAATCAAAATCACCGGCCCGACGGAGACTTGCAACACGGGGATGATATCTTGCGCGGGCATGAGGGTGGTCGCTCGAGATGGAATGCGACCATCACTCCAACGGCACTTCCAACTCCACCTCGGCGTCGTAATTCACGCCCGGCAGGCCGAAACCGAACAATTTCAAAAACTCTTTTTGGTAGCGCGGGAACGCGGTCAGCGTGTCCAGATTCGCCGTGGTGACTTCAGGCCAGATTTTTTTCACCGCCTCCTGCACATCCGGGCGCATTTCCCAATCGTCCACGCGCAGGCGGCCCGCGTCATCGGCGGTGGCGGGTTTGCCATCGGCGCGGTAGAGTAGCGTCGCGAAGAGCCGCTGGATTTGCTCGATGCAGCCTTCGTCCACTTTTTTCTCCGCCATCACCTTCAGCAAAATCGCAAGGTAGAGCGGCACGACGGGAATCGCCGAGCTGGCTTGGGTCACGACGGCTTTGTTCACCGACACCCACGCGCGACCTTGGAGATCCGCGAGCTTCGCCGTCAAGCGCGCGGCGGAGTTTTCCAAATCCTCTTTCGCTTTGCCGATGGTGCCATTGCGGTAAATCGGATATGTCACCTCCGGCCCGATATAGGAATACGCGATAGTTACGACGTTGGGCGCGAGCAGACCGTGGTTCTTCAGGGCGTCGAGCCAGAGTTCCCAATCCTCGCCGCCCATGGTCTTCGTCGTCTGGCGGAGATCCTCGTCCGTCGCGGGTGGGAGCGAAATTTCCAAAACTTCCTTTTTGTCCGTGTCCACCGTCTTAGCGGTGAACGGCGCGCCGACGGGCTTGAGCACCGATTTGTAAACTTCGCCCGAGCGCGGGTCGGTGCGCCGAGGCGAGGCGAGGCTGTAAATCACCAAATCCACCGGGCCGAGGTCTTCCTTCAACCGCGCGATGGTCTGTAATTTGATGTCCTCCGAAAACGCGTCGCCGTTGATGCTCTTGGCGTACAGGCCCTCGGCGTGCGCGGCTTGCTCCAGCGCGACCGTGTTATACCAACCCGCCGACGCGGGCCGGCCCTTTTCCGCCGGACGCTCGAAAAACACGCCGAACGTCGCCGCCTTCGCGCCGAACGCCGCGACAATCCGCGAGGACAGGCCGTAGCCGGTTGACGCGCCGATGATGAGCACCTTCTTCGGCCCATGCGCTAGGGGTGGCTGCTGTTGGACGTAATCGATTTGCTCGCGCACATGCGCCGCGCAGCCGGCCGGGTGGGCCGTCACGCACACAAATCCGCGCACCTTGGGTTTAACGACAGCGAGGGTAGACATCCGGGCATTTTAGACAGAATTAACCGAATGAACAGAATTTTTAATCAAAAGTCAGGATTCCCATTCGGCATTTTTTCTGTGCTCACCGTGTCATCCGTGGTAGAAGTCTCATTCCATAATTTTGTTAATTCAGTAAATTCTGTCCAAAAAATGAATACTTCCGCCCTAGGCGCCATCTTCGACTGGGACGGCGTCATCATCGACTCCTCTTCCGCCCATGAGCAAAGCTGGGACCTCCTCGCCGCCGAGGAGCAACGTCCCTTGCCGCCGGGGCACTTCAAAGCCGGTTTCGGGCGCAAAAACCAATTCATCATCCCCAATATCCTGCATTGGGCGGCGGCGGGCGACGCGGCGGAAATCGAGCGCCTGGGTCGGCGCAAGGAGGAGCTTTACCGCGAGATTTTGAAAACCACCGGCATCTCCGCGCTGCCGGGCGTGCGCGAATTGCTCGAAGGCCTGCACGCCGCAGGCATCCCCTGTGTCGTCGGCTCCTCGACCCCGCGCCTCAACATTGAGCACGTCATGACCCTGGCGAAACTGCACGGTTTTTTCGCGGACATCGTCAGCGCCGAGGATGTCTCCCATGGCAAGCCGCACCCGGAAGTATTTCTCAAGGCCGCCGCGAAAATCAACCGCCTGCCCGCAAGGTGTGTCGTGTTTGAGGACGCATTTGTGGGATTGGAAGCGGCGAGGGCGGGAGGATTTAAAAGCATCGGCGTTGCCACCACGAATCCTATCGAAAGCCTCAACGGTAAATGCAACAATGCTGTAGAAAGCCTGAGTGCATTAAATGCCAAGGACATCATCATTTTATGTCAGAGCTAAAAATACTTCGGATGCTTGACTTGGGAGGGTGGCAATTCAGTGTTGAAGGGCGGAATCTCAGTGAAATCTTATTTTTCTATTCGACTTTGCTTATGCATCGGCATGTGCGCCTGCCTGCTCTGTGGGTGCACGACACTTTATTATGTCGATGTCACTCCGCCCCACTACAAAGATGTGCCGGTTATCGAGATTGACTCCACACTTGACGCTTTTCTTGCCGAAAAAGGCTTCAAGGACTTTTCGCTGCCTTCGCGTTATCAACAATATGTTGGAGCGGTGGCGGCTTGGGAGTGGTCGGATGGAAAGGGTAATTTTTGGACGGGGCCTAATGTTGTTTCTGTTCAAGAAAGAAAATTCAATGGAAAAACTGAGATAGTGGTTATGTAGGACACAGGAGAGTCGGGGCTGAGTCTTGCTACGGCACAAGCAATTCGGGACAAAATTCACCAGATTTTTCCCGGTTACGACATCAAAGTTTGGTCTTACTACTTTTACGATTTTGTAAATTGAATTTTAATGTATAGCGGTAATTGGGTTTGGATGAACTACGGAAGCGACGACAGAACTTTGGCCGCTTTCTTTCGTCCGTGCGAAGCTGCATGGTTTTTTTGCGGACATCGTCAGCGCCGAGGATGTCTCCCGCGGCAAGCCGCACCCGGAAGTCTTTCTTAAAGCCGCTGCAAAAATCAATCGCCTGCCTGCAAAATGTGTCGTGTTTGAGGACGCCTTCGTCGGTCTCGAAGCCGCGAGGGCGGGAGGATTTAAATGTATTGGGGTTGGGACGACAAATTCTATCGAAAGCTTGCGCGGGAAATGCGATAGGGTGGTCGAGCGCTTGGATGAGTTGACGGCGGTAGACATCACAACGTTGATTTCAGTGCCGATTGCGTGGTGATTGTAATAGCCACATTTTACAATGTTTCTCCTTGCCAAAATCATAGATAAGACTATCATTATTAAATGCTTACCAGAAGCAAGCTACGCGAACATTACGGCCCGCAGAAATCTGCGGGCCGTGAGTTTGACCGTGCCTTCTGGCAGTCCCAGGGATCGGAGGCTATTTTTGCCGCTGCCACAGACATGATTCGCGATTATTTCCTCCTCAAACACGGCCATGCTCACCTCCCGCGACTTCAGCGAACTGTTGAGTCTTTTCATCGCCAATAAGGTTTGATTCATGGTTGTGGGCGGTTATGCCGTGATGAAATACACGGAACCGCGTTACACTAAGGATTTGGATCTATGGATTGCGGTGGACTCCGCCAATGCCAAGGCGGTCTTTGATTCCCTGCGAAAATTTGGTGCTCCTTTGGAAAAACTCCAAGTCCATGATTTTCAGGAGCAAAATCAGGTTTACCAAATGGGTCGCCCACCTTTGCGCGTAGACATACTCATGTCTGTCGATGGCGTTGATTTCGAGGCCGCTTGGCCTCGGCGTGAAGAAATGAAAATTGCCGGGATGAAAATCCCCTTCATTTCGCAGCAGGATTTGATCAAGAACAAACGTGCCACCGGGCGCCCGCAGGATAAAATAGATTTGGAAAATCTGGAGGCCTTGCCACTTCACCTGAAACCTCGCCGCTCCAAATCGCCCTCGCCCAAGCGCAAATAAGAGCCGGGTTCGTTGACGGTTGTTATCTTTCGTCCTTGTGGGACGGTGAAAGGCATTTTTTCGTGTCCATTCGTGGATGTTTTCTTGGTTTCCGCGCGTTTGTGAATAACCCTGTTTGTGTGAATGTTGTGCAAAAGAAGAACAACAATTCGTTGCGGGAATGCCATATTCAGAGCACTTTCTGAACTTTAAGCCTCCCAATACCCGGATTTGCCATCCCCAAGCCCAATTTCCTCGTAAAATCGGCTCGAAATCGGCCTAAAATCCCGCTTAAACCCCTTACCACCCCCATAAAATCACCTTCTTAAACCCCCTACCTGTAGATGAAATCGAAAAAAGTAACACTAAATGTAGTGGTAGCCCTTGACATTATGAAAAACCTGAGCGAATAATGTCGTCCACGCAGCTAATGGTGGATTTTGCGGCCGCTCCCGACCGAACCCCTCGCCATTCCCTGTCTTGTTTTTTCCGCGCCTCGGGCGTGTTGGGCCTTGCTTGCGCCAATCGCCCGAAATGCGAAAAAA
>DATHOB010000146.1:0-8809 GCA_035485355.1 Opitutales bacterium
CAAAGGCTACGAGTTGCGCACGAACGCGGAAATTTTGGAAAGCATTGTGGGCAAGCTCCTGATGAATGCCTTCGAAGCCCTGCCCAAAGGCGCCAATCCGGACGGCAAGATCGAAATCGAAGCCCGCCTAGACACCGATCAGGATTCATCACCGATTCTGGTTTTGCAAGTGCTCGACCGAGGGGTGGGCATCTCCCCCGAAGTGGTGGAAAACCTGTTCGACCCATTCATCACCACCAAAACCGCGGTGGGCCGCGGCCTCGGCCTGACCATGGCCCGCCACGCCATCCGCAATCTGGGCGGCGATGTCGAACTCCTCCCCCGTCCCGAAGGCGGGACCATTGCGCGACTGAATCATCCGGTGACGTAGTTGCCGCGGATGCGAGCGTAACGGCGACCACATCGCCGCTTGGCAAACTGCGCCGGGTCGCTATGATGCGTCCCACCCATGACCCATGTTGCTTTCATTGGCGCCGGTAAAATGGCCTCCGCCATGGTGCGCGGCCTACTCACCCGCCAGCTTTACCCGCCCGCGCAAATCGGCTGCACCTGTGGTGCTGACCCAACTGGCCCCGCCCTTGCCGCCGATACGGGAATCACTTACGAGGCCGATCCGGCCAAACTTTTGCAGCCCGCCGACATCGTGGTGCTCGCCTGCAAGCCGCAGCAACTCGCCGGACTCGATTCCCGCTATATTCCGCTGACCAACGGGAAACTGGTGCTCTCCATTCTAGCTGGCACCCCTGTGGCCAAACTCGCGGCCAAATTTCCCGGCGCACGCAACATCGTCCGCGCCATGCCCAATACCCCGGGCCAAATTGGCGCGGGCATCACCGCCTGGTGCGCCAGCACCGCGCCCAACATGACCGACCGCACGGCCATTGAAGGCATTCTCGGCAGCCTCGGCACGGTGCTCGAATTACCCGAGACGCAGATTGACGCCGTCACCGCTGTCAGCGGCAGCGGCCCCGCCTACCTGTTTGAATTTGCCGCCGCCTTCCGCGCCGCCGCCGTGGCCAGTGGATTGCCTCCCCTGATGGCGGAAAAACTCGCGCTGGAAACAATTCGTGGCTCAGCCAAATTGCTCGAAGCTTCCGGCGAAGACCCGGAAAAATTGCGTGACGCCGTAACTTCCCCCGGCGGCACCACTGAAGCCGCGCTCAAAGTTTTTCAGGCGGCAAATTTCCGCAAAATATTTGCCGACGCCGTCATCGCCGCCAAAAAACGCTCGGAAGAATTGGCAAAACTGTAATAAACCTGCCCATGCCCACTGCAAAAAAGTTTGCATCCCCTTTCGCCAACGGTCGCGTCCTCGTCACCGGTGGTGCGGGCTTCATCGGCAGCGCGCTTATCTGGGCGCTCAACCAACAGGGCGTGGAGGATATTCTCGTCGCCGATTTTCTCGGCACCGACGACAAATACCTCAACCTCGTTCCGCTGCGCTTTGCCGATTACCTGGAAGCCGACCGCCTCCTGGCGGGGCTGGATGGCGGAGAGCCCCAGCTGAAAAACGTGCGCTGGGTATTCCATCTCGGCGCATGCTCCGCGACCACCGAGCGCGACGTGCGCTACCTGATGCAGAACAATTACGAATATACTCGCGCGCTCGCCCAGTGGTCGCTCAAAAACAAAAGCCGTTTTGTTTACGCATCCTCCGCCGCCACCTATGGCGATGGCGCCGAGGGCATGGACGACCAAAATGCCGATTTGCACCGTTTGCGCCCGCTGAACCCCTATGGCTATTCCAAACATCTTTTTGACCTGCACGCGCAACATACCGGCATGCTCGATCGCATCGTCGGCCTGAAATACTTCAATGTCTTCGGCCCCAACGAAGGCCACAAAGGTGACATGCGCAGCGTCGTCCATAAGGCATTTCAACAAATCCAGTCCACCGGCCGCGTGCAGCTTTTCAAAAGCCACCATCCAGATTACCCCGATGGCGGCCAAAAACGTGACTTTCTCTATGTCAAAGATGCGGTGGCGATGACGTTGCATCTGGCGGCGAATCCGCAGGCCGGAGGACTCTTCAACATCGGCAGCGGCAAAGCGCACACCTGGCTCGAACTCGTTGCGCCCATATTTGCCGCGCTCGACCGACCGCAAAAAATTGAGTTTATCGACATGCCCGAAGTACTCCGCGCGAAGTACCAATACTTCACTCAAGCGAACACTTCCAAACTGCGTGCCAATGGCTACACCGCGCCCATTACTCCGCTGGCCGCGGCGGTGATCGATTATGTGCGCAATTATCTGACCCCTGGCCACCGCTTGGGAGACGAAGCCGCCACCCCGGTGCCGGCATCAAAAACACCCCGAAGAAAATAAATTTCGTGACTTTTTCCCTTGCCAGCGACCCCTATTCGTCACAAAGTTATTTTAGTTTTAGCAGGGGGTTTTACCCCATTTTTCGCATTTTTGCGTGAAAAGCAGGGTACATTTGGGTAAAACGAACATGAATTTCACCCAATTGCCCTCTCGCCCTTGCCTTCTTCCGAATATCCCTTATATTGCTTAAATTACACTTTCATGAAACGCGTTGTACTCGTCGAAGATCAAGTCGCTGTGCGGGAACTTCTTGCAACGGTTCTGCGCATGGATGACCAATTTGAAATCGTAGCCGAATGTGGTGATGGCCAAACGGCCTGCGCCACTTGCCTTGAGCTCAAGCCCGATTTGGTCATCCTCGACGTCATGCTCCCCGGACTCAACGGCGTGGATGTTCTCAAACGCTTTTCGCGTCACTTGAAGAATACCCGCGTGCTAGTCTTTTCCGGATTTCAGAACCCCACTCTGGTGCGCGAACTGCTCCAGGCTGGCGCCCACGGTTTTGTGGAAAAATCCGCGCGCCTCGCCGAACTCCGCAAAGGCATTCAGACCGTGGCCGAAGGTGGCACTTATTTCGGCCCCTTCATCGCCAGCCTCCTGCGCGAAGCCGTGGTCAACCCGCGTCAGTCGAACCGCCAGGAGCTCGAATCGCTCACCGCGCGTGAACGCGAAATTTTGCAACTCATCGCCGAAAGCTATAGCACGAAGGAAATTGCGGCGAAACTCGAAGTCAGCGTCAAAACGGCGGAAAACCACCGCACGAATTTGATGAAGAAGCTCAACCTGCACGATGTGGCCAGCCTCACCCGTTTCGCGATTGAGCACGGCATGACCAGCGCGAGCGTGTTGCCGGCGGTGTCGACCTAACTGCGGGTTGGTCACAATAGGTAGGGGCGACGGAAACAACCTGCTTTCAGGTTCTCTTAATCCGCCTTGATCAACTTCGATTTCCGAAACGAATAAGTTTTCTCCGCGGCGATGATCAAATGGTCGATGAGCTTGATGCCCAGGGGTTGCCCGGCTAGTTGCAGCGCGATGGTCAGCCGCTTGTCATGATCGGAAGGCGTCACATCCCCGGTCGGGTGGTTATGCGCGACCACAATGTGCGATGCCTGCTTGCGCAGCGCCGCCTCCATAACCTTGCGCGGATACACGACCGTCTCCGTCGGCGTGCCTTCCTCCAAACGTTCGACCCCATCCTCAATCAACCGGTAATGATGGTCGAGATAGGCGACTTCAAATACTTCATAACGCAGCGCCCCGAGCCGGGCGCGCCAGAAATCCGCCAGCTTGTCATTATTATCCAGCATCGGGCGGCCTTCGACCAATTGCCGCAGATACAAAGTCGCCGTCTCGCGGATGATGCGCAGCGCCACGGGCGCGACTTCACCCATGCCGGAAATTTTTTGCAAATCCTCCGGCGAAGCGTCCAACACGCCGCGCAGGCTGCCGAATTGCTTGAGCAGCACCTTCGCCATCGGCTTCACATCGCGCCGCGGTATGCACAAGGTTAACAACAGCTCCAAAACCTCATAATCCGCCAGCGCCTCGAATCCACCCTTGAGGAAACGCTCACGCAAACGGGCGCGGTGGCCAGCATGGGTGGGCGGCGGGGTCATGCCGCCAGCGTGGCAAGCCATCTGCGGGCTTGCAATCTTTCTGAAAAAAGTGTGTCATCATGGGAGTTACTCCGGTCGTCTCCCCATCGGCCAGGGCTTGCCAAAGCCTGGAATGAGTCCTAGGTTCACCTGTTATGAAAATGCGATACATTGCCCTATCCGCCGCTGCATTGGCGGCAATCCCATTCGCACTGGGAGCCGACGCACCCGACGCCGGAACCGCCAACCCCACCATGCCTGCGGCCATGCCCCTGCCCGCCCAACCCGGCGCCGCCCCCACCAACGTGTTCGTCCCCAATGCCCCCGCAACACCTACCGCGACCGCACCCACACCAACTTCTGCAACCAAAGCCACCGCCACCACCGATCCCAAAGTAGGCGATTCTGCCAGCACGGCACTGCTCACCTTGGGCCGGCCCAGCGGGCAATTTGATCTGCCCGATGAAGTCATTTACATGTTCGACCGGGGCCGCATAGTGGTTTCATCCAACGGCATCGTAAAAGAAGTGGATTTAAAACCGGTTGCCGAATTCCAGGCCATCCAGGCGGCTGACGCCCAGCAACAAGCGGAACAGCAATCCGCCGAGCAAAAAAAACGCACCACCGCCAACGCGATGCTGCAACTCTTGCTCAGCGACCCAACTTACGTCGCCCTTTCAACCCGCGACCGCCTGCTGGCCCTCAAACAATTCGACCGCGACCACCCCGGGTCCGACGAACCCCAGGCGTACAAAGACCTGCTCGCCATCTACCAAACTGAGCTGTCGGTCGATAAACACGCCACCGATTTGCAGAATCAAAACAAACAGGCGATGAGCCAAACCTCCGTGTTGCAAAAGCAACTCGCCGATGATGAAAAGGCGCTCGCCGCCCTCAAAGCCCGCACGACGCAAGCCGAACAGCAAGCCATTCAGGCAACTATGCAACCGGCGGTAAATGCCGTGCCTGCTCCGGAGCAAGTCTTGCAGCCTCTGCCCAATTCCAATCCCGCACCGCAGGTAAATTACGCTGGCCCGGTGGGCAAATCCGGCGCTGGCGGCAGCATGGCCATCACCCCGGGCAGCGGTGTCATGGGCACCCCGCCCGCCCCCAGTAAAGTGGATGTCAACGGCACCCTGCAATCCCCTCCGGCGGGCAGCTACTGGGTCATGCAGCCCGACGGCACCCTCAAGCTGGTGTCACCTTCGCCATAATTTCAAATGCCGTAGAGACGACCAGTTTCCGTCTCATCACTTCTTCGCGTCTTCGAGCGTGATCATGTCCGGCGGAACGTTGGTCAGCGATTCGAGGATGGACGACAGTCCTTCCTTGACCTTGAGCATCGTGTCCTGGTGCAAGGTCTTCATCGTGCCGCGCATCCCGATGCGTTTCAGCTCCGCCGTCTCCATTTTTTGGTTGATGCCGCGGGTCAGCTCCTCGGAATTCTCCATCAGCTCGTGGATGCCAACGCGGCCTTTATAGCCCTTGCCCCCGCACGTCGGGCAGCCTTCGGGGTTGGCCTTGAAAATTTTGCCGCTCCAGCCGATGGCTTTTTCCATGATTTCCTTTTCATTGCCTTCCGGCTCGTAGGGAATTTTGCAGGCTTTGCACAGGCGGCGCTGGAGGCGCTGCGCACACACGCACACCATGGAGGCGGAAATCATGAAGGGCTCGACTTCCATGTCCGTCAGGCGCGCGACCGTCGAGGGCGCGTCGTTGGTGTGCAGTGTCGATAGGAGCAAGTGACCGGTCAGCGCGGCTTCGATGGCGATTTCCGCCGTTTCCTGGTCGCGAATTTCCCCGACGAGCACGATGTCCGGGTCCATGCGCAAATAGGCGCGTAATGCGCGCGCAAACGTCAGCCCGATTTGCTTGTGCATCTGCATTTGGTTGATGCCGGGAATGGTGTATTCGATCGGATCTTCGGCGGTCTGGATGTTGATCGTCGGGTCGGCGATTTCGCGCAGCGCCGAGAACAACGTCATGGACTTGCCGGAGCCGGTCGGGCCACAGTGCAAAATCATCCCGTAAGGCTGCTGGATGCAATTGCGGTAAAGTTTCAGGTTTTCCTCGGAAAAGCCCAGCGCCGTGATGGGCAGCGCGGCCTTCGTTTTGTCGAGAATACGCATGACGATCTTCTCGCCGAAATTCATCGGCCCAGTCGCCACGCGCAAGTCCACGTCTATATTCTTCTTGGTGAATTTCTTGAATACGATGCGTCCGTCCTGCGGCAGGCGTTTTTCGGCGATGTCCAGGTCCGCCATGACTTTGTAGCGGGCGGAGAGCGCGCCCGACACCGCTTTGGGCAGGCGCAGCTTTTCCGAACATACCCCGTCCACCCGGTAGCGGACAATCAATTCGTTTTCCTGCGGTTCGATGTGAATATCCGACGCCCCGGAGACATAGGCGTCCTCGACAATGCGGTTCGCCAATTGGATGACGGGCGCGGAGTCCTCATCGTCGAATTCGCCTTCGCCACCTTTTTCGCCGCTGCTTTTGCCATCAATTCCAAATTCGGCGCCGATGACATCCGCAATTTCCGCGATGCCTTCGCTCGCCACCGGCGCCGTCGCTTTTTCCTCCTTGAAAAATCGTTTCAGCAGTTTGTCGATGTACGAGGTCGGTGCGACGGAAACCTCATCCAACGTCAGCTCGGTGGCGCGAGAAAACGCTTCGCGCTTTTGGAAATCGAGCGGGTTGGTCATTAACGCCGCGATGGCGGTGGGCGATATGCGCCGGGTGGGGAAGATGCCTTCGCGCCGGATAATCGCGTCGCCCACAACCTCCACCAATTTGTCATCAATCTGGATTTCTTCCTCGCCCGTGACGAGCGGGTTGCCAGTGTATTTGGAAATGAACCGCGCGGTGTCGATATCGCTGATGACGAATTTCGGATCCAAAAACCGTTGCAAAAGAGGCGAAGAATAATCCGCGACTTCCTTGAGCAGCGCCAGATTCTCCTCGGAAAATTCCGGTGAGGGCGCACCGGGTTCCTTATTCAGCACTTGTATGGCGCCGATGCTTTTGCCCGTGCCTTTTAGCGGCACGGTGACCATTGTTTTCACCTCGAAACCCGTGTCCTTCGCCAAATTCACCATCGGGCGTGAACGCCCTTTCGTGTAACCGAAAAATGATGACTCACCCGTCTCGATAACCCGGCCCACCATGCTCGTGCCACCCTGCGGGATTTTCAGTTTGAGCAATTTTTCCCGCTTCTCGGCAAATTCCTTTTCCCGGCCAGGCTCCTTGGTCCACAACGTCGGCGAATAATAGACGTGCTTGAAGCAAATGTCATTTCCCTCGACCAGATACAAAGTCATGGACTGCGCTTGAAGCGCCTCCACCACCTTTGACGCCGTCAATTCGATGACGGATTGCACGTCTTCCCGGGTCGGCTGCGGTTTGGACAGGACCTTGATTAACAACGTCTTGCGCAAGACGCTTGAGATGCCGGGCTGGGTGGCCATAAAGGAGAAATGACATTCATAACGGCTCTTGGGCAAAAAATAAACTAAAAAGGGGTGGGTGCAAATTCAGTTTGGGCATGATGCTGGCTGCATAATTTTTTGAGTTTGTCTTACTCCCATTATCCCGCAACTTTCCCTTCATCATGAAACGACCACGCAAAGTCGGCATTCTCACCGCGGGCGGCCTCGCGCCATGCCTCTCCTCTGCCATCGGCGGCCTCATTCAGCGGTATACGCAAGTCGCGCCCGATGTGGATATCATTTGCTACGTCGGCGGCTACAAGGGTGTGCTCGAAGGCAAAAGCTGGCCGGTGACACCAAAAGTCCGCGACGGCGCGCACATACTGCACCTGTTTGGCGGCAGCCCCATCGGCAACAGCCGCGTCAAGCTCACCAATGTCAAAGACTGCGTGAAGCGCGGTCTCGTCAAAGAAGGCCAGGATCCGCAGAAAGTCGCCGCGGATCAATTGGTCAAGGACGGGGTGGACGTGTTGCACACCATTGGCGGTGATGACACCAATACCGCCGCCGCCGACCTCGCCGCCTTCCTCGGCAAAAATGGCTACGGCCTCACGGTAATTGGCCTCCCTAAAACGGTGGACAATGATGTTTACCCCATTCAGCAAAGTCTCGGCGCTTCCACGGCAGCGGAAAACGGCGCATTGTTTTTCGACCACGTTGTCGCCGAGCATGGCGCCAATCCGCGGATGCTGATCATCCATGAAGTGATGGGCCGCGGGTGCGGCTGGCTTACCGCCGCGACCGCCCGCGACTATCGTGCGCGCCTCGACCACAAAAATTTCCTTCCCGAGCTCGGTCTCTCCCGCGCCGTCCACGAAGTCCACGGGGTCTATCTGCCCGAGATGGAATTGAACATCGCCGCCGAAGCCGCGCGTCTGCATAAGCTGATGGACACGCAGAATTGCGTGAACCTGTTCATCTCTGAAGGCGCGGGGGTCGAAAGCATCGTGCGGGAATTGGAATCCAGGGGCGAAACTGTCCCGCGCGACGCCTTCGGCCATGTGAAGCTCGATGCCGTGAATCCCGGCGCATGGTTCGGCAAGCAATTTGCAGCCATGCTCGGAGCGGAAAAAACACTCGTGCAAAAAAGCGGCTACTTTGCGCGCGCCTCTGCCGCAAATGCGGAAGACCTCGCGCTCATCAAGGCCTGCGCCGATCTCGCAGTGCAATGCGCGCTCGACGGCATTTCGGGCGTGGTCGGCCAGGACGAAGACAGCGGCGGCATGCTGCGCGCTATCGAGTTCAATCGCATCAAAGGCGGCAAGCCGTTCAATTTGTCCACGCCTTGGTTCAAGGATTTGCTCGCCGCCATCGGCCAGCCCGCGAGTGCCCAAGCCAAAGCCGCCGCGCATTAATGGTATTTCTTAGCCAGCTCCGCCACCCATCGCCGATGCG
>DATHOB010000147.1:0-5930 GCA_035485355.1 Opitutales bacterium
GGTGTGTCGGTCGGCAGCTCAATTGGTTCGCTCATAAATAATTTTGCACCATCCCCACCCTATTGACCCATTATATCCGCCAAAGTTGCAAAAGGAAAGACGAAGTGCATTCAGCATAAAGCATTCCAAGGCGGGGACAAACCAGCGAACATTGCCTACTTATTTTGAAACGCGAGGCTTGGTGTCCGCCCTATTCACTTCACTACAACGTCCGCGCTACGACGACTTTCCAAAAACGCAAAGGTGGGGAACCTCCGGCGGGGTCTTGAATGGTGACGATGTCAAAACCCGCCGCGGCGCCTGTGCCCGCCGGGTGCGCGACCACCGCCGAATTGGAATAGCCATTGCTCGTCTGCCAGATGAGCGTCCAATTGCTCAAATCGAAGGATTCATAAACCTGGTAGGACAACGCGGCCAATTGCTTTTGGTAAAACGTGACGGTGCCGTTGCCGTTGATTTGCGGCAGGCCGGGAGCGCGCGGTGAGGCATGCAAAGGATCACCCCCAAAGGCGAATTTCGACAAATTGGGCACGCCGTCGCCCGTGGGGTTGCCTTCCTCGGTATTGTTGCCAGAACCAAAATTATACAGCGCTTTCCAGTTCGTGTAGGTTTCAGCCACCACCACGGTGACATTCGTTTGCATCTGACTGGCATCCAGGGCCGTGGCGGTGATGGTGACATTGGTGGTACCAGTCACATTGGCCCCGGGCGTGAGTTGCAGCGTGTTGCCTGTCATGCTGACGGTGACCAGCGACGTATTCGCTGAAGTGGCCGAGTAAGTAATCGTCGGAATGGTGGCAAATTGCGTGATGACTAAATTGCCGACATCAAGGGAATTCGCCGAGAGTGGTATTTGATTAAATGCGGGAGTGAAATTGCTCCAGTCATATGGCCCGCACGACGGCGAGTTGATGAATTGCGCTATCTGCAGACCACTATCGCCTACAATCTTCCCAAACACGGTAAAATCCTGCGGATCCAATGACGCGGAATTATCCACAGTATTGATAAACCATTCAGAATTGGCGCTGTTGGGGTCGCCGCCGGATTGGGCCATGGCAATGGTGCCAGGAATATTGGAAAGCCCTGAACCGACAAATTCGTTGGGAATGTTTCCCAGGCTTTGCACCAAATTCACATTATAACCGGTATTATTTGCATTGGGAACCAGATCGAATCCCCCGCCTTGGATGACAAAGCTGGGTGGTGCGCGGTGAATAAAGGTATTCGTGTAGCCCCCTGAATTCACATAGGCGAGAAAGTTTGCCACCGTCTTGGGGGTCAATGTGTCATAGAGGGCAAGGTCTATGTTACCCGAGCCGAAAGTGCCGACAAAAACAGTCATGCGCACGGCCGAACCGGTGGCTTCGGGGTTCTTAAAGTAAGGCGTTAAATCAAAGTTTTGGACCGTTCCATTCATCCCCACGGTTTGGCTCGGTATCGGAGTAACAACGACCGGAACTGTGCTGTCAGCGCGCGCGCGCGCCACGAGGGCCACGCTCGCAACCAAAACGAAAAAAAGCTGTCGGGGTAACGTCATGATCAGGAAAACAAAGGGTAATCATGGCATTTTTTCCGTCAAAAGTCTATTCTAAAAACCGCAATGCAGGCGGGAAATGGTGCAACCTCATCTGACACGCTTGGGATGATTATGTTTCACCCGACGCTTTTACGTCCTATTTCGCCCGTCAATAACCACAAGATCAAGAAAACCAGCAACGATTCGATTGAAAACCGCAAAAGGATTGGTTTTGAGTGCCGTGCCTATCGCCCATAAGTTTTTGCAAATGAACACCTCAAGAAGCGCCAATCCGCACAGCTTGCAGTGCAACTATCTTCCGCGCTCGGACAGGCCTTAGTTTTTGCCGCGCGGGTTTTTATATGGGCTTGAGCGGGGATCGAAACCGTGGCGATCTTCGTCACCGGGAGCCGCTGGAAATTGGTCCGCCGGTGGAATGGAATCACGCTGGCGGGTTGGGGAGCCCGGAGCCAAATCGCTTCGGTTATGGCGACTCACATGCTGTACCGCAGGATGGTCGTCGCGAGCTTGACGTGAATGGCAGCCCGCAGGCGATTTCGCCGGTCGCGCATGGTCGTTCCGGGTAGGGAAAGTGTGAGATTGGGTGTACATGGATGTCAGTGGGTTGAGAGTTTTACTTCAATGAAGCGGTCATAGTGATTGTCGTTATTTCAATCGCCGCCTCCAACTGCTGTTAATATAATCCAATGTTGCCACCCATATTGGTTTTTACATTTTTTTGCCTTTAAAAAGCAAATGCAGTGAAATACCCAGATGGCTTGGAAGCTAAAACCCCAGTCCAATTTAGGAGAGTTGTGAAACAAGTGTTTTTTTTGAAGAATCTTTTGGGGTTGCCGGGGTTGGGTAGAGGAGATTAAGCGTTATTTTCGACTTGGTCTTTGCCTCGCATTGCCCAAACCACCACCCCATGAAAGCCGCCAAAATCAAAAACGAGCTGTCTCCCAAGCAACGCGAAGAACTGCTGGGAACCTTGCAAGGCCGGTTCGAGAAAAACCGCCAACGCCACGCCGGTCTCGAATGGGCCCGGGTAAAAGCCCGACTGGAAGCCAATCCCGCGAAGCTGTGGTCGCTCCGGGAAATGGAAAACACCGGCGGCGAACCGGATGTCGTGGGCCAGGACGCAAAGACCGGCGAATTGCTCTTTATGGATTGTTGCGCGCAGAGCCCCCCGGCCCGCGCTAATCTTTGCTACGACCGCGAGGCGCTGGATGGCCGGAAAAAGTTTCCGCCGAAGGGCTGCGCCACGGAGCTGGCCGAGGCCATGGGCATCGAGATATTGACGGAAGAACAATATTTCGCGCTACAACAGTTGGGCGAGTTCGACACGACGCGGTCGAGCTGGTTAAAAACGCCGCCCGAAGTTCGTAAACTCGGGGGCGCCATTTATGGCGATCGCCGCTTTGGCCGCGTTTTCATCTATCATAACGGCGCGGATTCCTACTACAGCGGCCGGGGGTTCCGCGGGTGGTTGAGGGTGTAACGGAAATCAATTTTTGAAAATCTGCTCGCGGTGATAGCCGAGAAAATCCTGTGAGGGTTCGGCCAGATGGACTGGCAATCGAATTTGCGTTCCGTCGAATGGGACAAAATTTTGCTCTAAAGTTGGCTGAGGAAAATAGTGCCGCAATCGCTTGCTAAGAACGATCTTGAAGTTGTTATCAAGAGTAATAAGCCCAGCGTCGAAAGCCGCATCGTGAAGGCTCGATAGGCAAAGACCGTTACGCGGATCAAGTCGCTCATTCGGGAAATCGCTCCATGGTTTGATGTGGCTAGCGACAAGTAGACACGGAACGTTAATACCACTAATGCAGCAGCACACGCCGTAGGCGTTGAGTACAGACTGTCGAAAGAATTGCTGACCACGTCGAATTTTCACTGTCGCAGTCGATTCAGTCAATACACCTGGAATGATATATGTGTTGCTTGGCTCAAGCCCCACCTTTTCTCGTTGAAGAAAATCCACTTCCCGGTCGTCGTCTTTGGTGAAGAGGTCGTGGAGAAGTTGCTCACTTTCTGGGGCCAGTGAATCTGGATGGCTTTGGAACTCCTGCCATAATGAGCGGTCATCGTTAGCCACACTTTGCATTCCGACAATTCCGCGTGCTTGAAGAACGGGGTCAAATGACGCGAAGTTGCAAAGTTTAAATGCAAGGCTGCTCGGTGTGCGGCCCATTTTCCCAGCAACCTGAATAATGATAGGATTGCCTTTATGCAACTTACCGAACGGAAGTTTGAAATAGAGATTCAGCGCGATAAGGCGATGCTCTCGCGACCACTTTACGCTCGGAGCCTTGGACATGGATCAAGCTTATTGCCAGTCACATGGCTTGCAAGTCCGCGCTTGTTGCTGCATTTGAATCCAGCTAAGTGGTATCTTATTTCAGCCAACCAATTTTGATTTCCTTCTCCAACGGCTTAAATTCCGGATCGCCGGTGAGCAGTTCCGCGTTTTTGATCCGGGCCAAAGCCGCGGCGAAGCAGTCCGCGTAAGACATTCGGTGCGTGGCCTTGTAGATGGCAGCCTGGCGGGCGAGCACCAAGTCATCGCCGATGCCAACGATGTCAATGGGGAGCGTAGCAATCGCGCGGGCGTGTTGCTCGGCAGCATCCCGGGAAACTTCGCGCATGGTGTTGTAGTATATCTCACCCCAGCTAACGACACTCAATAATAATCTATGTTTGTCCGCGGCGGCCTGCTCCAACAACGTCTCCACCTGCTCCGCGGCCGGTTCGTCCTCGAAGAACGCAATAAGCGCCCAGCTATCTAAAACCTTGGTCGCCATGTTAGAGCTCCCGTTCGGCTTGGCGGTCGTCCATCATTGCCTTCAGCACCCCTTTGCCTTTGAGCGAGCCGCGGAGGCCGCGAATGAATTTCCGGGTGACCGGCTTGATGAGAATACCATCCTGGGTGGATTCCACGTAGGCGCGGGTGCCGTCTTCGATCTCAAATTCCTTCCGCAGACGCCGCGGGATGACCACCTGGCCTTTGGATGAAAAACAGACTGATTCTGCCTTAAGTGCGATATTCATGACGTAATCCTACTAATCTGTAAAAGTAAGTCAATAGTCATTTTGTAGGAATATATTCAAAATCTTGCCAGACTGGACGTAGCCGCCACCATTCAACTGAGCAGCAGAACGACTTGGACGAACCTGTCCAAAATTGAAAATGGTGGGAGAACAGGGACTCGAACCCTGGACCTCCTGCGTGTGAAGCAGGCGCTCTAACCAACTGAGCTATTCCCCCGATATTATAAAGTGCTCTGGTGCTTGGTTCTTAGTGCTTGGTGCTCCGGTTCTGGGTGCTGGGTTCGCGGTGGGATGAACCGACTAGGGATTCAATGCTAAGCAACCAAGAACCATGAACAAAGTACCAAAACACCCTTCCGTTCTTACGCCCCGGCCGGAGTGGCTTCCTTGCGGGCGACTTCCGCGGCCTTGGCGGCGCGGGCCGCGACGCGGCGGCGCTTGTCCGCCAGCGCGCGCTGACGGTGCGGGTTAACGCGGGTGTGTGCGCGCTTTTTGACCGGCGTGCGTTTGGCTTTCTTGAAGCTTTGGATGCGACCACTCATGATAGGAAAGGGTTGGGAATAAGGTGTGGAAAGGGAGAAGCAATACGATTCCGGGCCGGGGGGCAATCGCAAAAGCAGCCCCCTCCGTTCCCGGCTTGACAGCCGGACGCCCGCGGGGTTGAGTATCCGACGTTTACCATGAGCAACGACACCGCACCCACACCAGACTACAAATTGGTCGGCCCCCTCGCCATCGTGTTTGATGCGGCGCTGACCGCTGTCTTTTTCCTCTGGATGTGCACAGTAACCTATAGCCACACGCCGGACTTTTCCGAACGGGGTAAAATCATCACCGCCGCCTACACCGCCTCGTGCATCGCGGGCGTGTTTTGGCTGTGCGTGCAAGGTTTCCGGGTGACGATTGTGGACCAGATGAAGCGCAAGAAGCTCGGCATCAAGTCGTAAGGACTCAGCTCAGCGGCACCGGGCAGCCCAGGGAGGCCGCAATCGCGCGCAGCAGTTCCTCTTCCGCCGGTTCGATGATCCCATCGGCCTGCACGACAATGGCCCCCGCTTCGAGCAATTGTTTTTTCAGCGCAAACGGCGCGCCTTCCAAGCGCAGGCACGCGCCTTCCACCGCATCGAGGGTCGCCTGCGCCCGCGGGGTAAGGGGCTGGCTGAGGAGACCCGTCAACGCCATCAGCCCCTGTTGGTAAACAGGCAGTGCGGCGGCATCGTTGGGGGTCGAAAGGTGGGCCAGCGCGGAGAGCAGAACGGAAATGTCTTTCTTGTAAACATCGATTTGCGGAGGACCCAGGCGGGGCGGCTGGGGCGCGAGGCGGCAACGGGCCACACGGAAGAGCGCAAATTGATACAGG
>DATHOB010000148.1:0-2728 GCA_035485355.1 Opitutales bacterium
GTCATAAATGGGATGACTTGCCGGTGGACGCGCATGAGCTTGTGGCGCTGGTCGCGCCCCGGCCAGTGTTCATCACCGGTGGCACCACCGATCAACACACCGATGCCAAGGGGATGTTTGAAGCGGCAGTCGGAGCCAGTCCGGTGTATCAATTGCTCGGCGCCAAGGGAGTGGAGACCACGGAGATGCCAGCGGCGGATGTGTCGCTGATCAAGGGGGATCTGGGCTACCGCATGCACACCGGCGCCCATACGCCCGTGCCCGACTGGCCGGTATTTTTGGAATTTGCGGGCAAATATCTGCACGCACCGACGAAGTAAGTGGCGGGGAAATAACACCGTCGAACCCCATTCATTATCCTATTATGAAAATCCTTTTCCTTTCCTTGAGTCTGTATGGATTGACCGGCCTTGCGCTTGCAAACGCCGCCGATGCGCCGTGGGTGCACGACACCTATAAAGACGGCGATTTCAAACTCGCGCAGGGCACGCAAATGGCGGAGGTGTTCGTTGCTCCGGAGGATTTCAAGTGCGACCAGATCGCGGCGAATCTGTTCACGGAAGATGTCGAGCGAGTGACGGGACACAAACCCTCGCTGGTTTCCGACGCGGCGAAATTGAAAGGCCCGGCAGTGATCCTCGGCACGCTTGGGCAAAGTCCGGTAATTGATAAATTAGTGGCCGACGGAAAATTTGACGCGAAGCAATTGCAAGGCCAGTGGGAGAGTTTTTTAATTGGCACGGTGGCCAATCCGCTGCCGGGCGTGGATTCCGCCTTGGTCATTTGCGGGAGTGACCGGCGGGGCACGGCCTACGGGGTGTTCGAAGTGTCGCAGGGCATTGGCGTCTCACCGTGGTATTGGTGGGCCGACGTCACGCCCGCGCATCGGGATAATTTGTTCGTCGCCGCGGGCACCAAGCGCTTTGGACCGCCTTCGGTGAAATATCGCGGCATTTTCATCAACGACGAGGACTGGGGCATGAACGTCTGGGCGTCGAAAACGTTTGAGCCCGAGGCGAATAACCTTGGCCCAAAATTTGCCCCGCTCGTGAAGGGGCCGCCAAGCGCCGCGGAGGCCAGCGCCGAAGCGAAGATATCGAGCATCGGCCCGAAGACATACGCGAAAATATTCGAGCTGCTGCTCCGGCTGAAGGCCAACACGCTGTGGCCTGCGATGCACGAAGTCACCACGCCCTTTAATTTGGTGCCAGGCAATGCGCAGATGGCGGATGACTACGGTATTGTCATGGGTTCATCGCATGCTGAGCCGATGCTGCGTAATAATGTCAACGAATGGCCCCACGACGACCAGGCGGCGTATGATTTTGCCACCAATCCCGATGGCGTGACGAAGTATTGGGAGGAGCGCGTGCAGAGCAATGGCAAGTATGAGAGCATTTACACCATCGGGATGCGCGGCATCCACGACAGCGCCATCCAATTGCCGCGCGGCGCAAACCCGGTGTCGGTGCTGGAGCAAATTTTCAGCGTGCAGCGTGGGTTGCTGGCGAAATACGTTAACCCCGACCCGGCGAAGGTGCCGCAGATTTTCTGCCCCTATAAGGAAGTGCTGGCCGAATTTCTGGGCAATCTCACGGTGCCGCCGGATGTGACGGTGGTGTTTCCGGACGATAATTTCGGCTACATCCGCTATTTCCCCACGCCGGAGCAAATCGCCGCGCGGCCGGGCGGCTTTGGCGTCTATTATCATATATCTTATCTGGGCGCGCCTTACTCCTATGTGTGGCTGAACACAACGCCCCCGGCCTTGATTTGGGAGGAAATGAGCAAGGCCTACGACCATGACATGAAAAACCTCTGGATTCTCAACGTGGGCGACCTCAAACCCGGTGAAATCGGCATCGATTTCTTCATGCAAATGGCCTGGGATGAAAAGAAGTGGAACCCGGGCAATTTGCAGAATTACCTCACTAGTTTTGCCGAGCAGCAATTTGGCGCGGAGCACGCGGAAGAAATAGGCAATTGGCTCGGCGATTTCTATCACCTTAGCTACCAGCGCAAGCCGGAGCATTTACTTTGGAATATCAAGGGTGAGGCGGCGCGGCCCAGCGACATCAGCTACACGGATTACAACGAAGGCTACAAACGCTATGCTGGCTTTAACCTGGAGGAAATGGCGATCAACGCACTTTACCAACAATTGCCCGCGTCGCAAAAGGATGCGTTTTATGAATTAGTGGCATATCCGATGGTGGGCACCGCACTGGCGAATGAACGCTTTCTTGCGAATGAACTGGCCGCGCACGATTTGAGCCAGGGCAGGGCGGCAGCGCTCGATTGGGCCGCTGCCTTCAACGACTTCACGGCCAAACTCGATACGGTCAGCAATCATTACAATGACCTCGCCGGAGGCAAATGGAAGTATATGATGCCGGACGACCCGCTTCAGCGCGACCGTTCCTACCGCAATCCGCTGTTGAGCCAAACCGTCTCGGCCAACCAGTTTAAACCCGCAGAGGCGCCCGGCATGGGAGTAGCGATTCAAGGGCGAACCGAAGCGCTGCAAGCCGGAGAAATTGCCGCACTACCCTATATTGATCCCTATACGGATCGGCAGCCTAAGGTTAGTGTATTCAACACTGGCACCAGCACAGGTGACTGGACTATCAAAGTTAGTGAGCCGTGGATTAATGTAAAAATAATCAATTCATGGTCGGATTTGGCATTGGTCAAAGTCAGTGACCTGATGATGGTAAATGTGCAAGGC
>DATHOB010000149.1:0-7230 GCA_035485355.1 Opitutales bacterium
CGGCGCGAGCATCTGGGCCGCGACCATCCGCGCCGTCCGCCACCGCAATCCGCAAACCGCCATCGAAGTCCTCATCCCCGATTTTCGCGGCCAGAACGAACCGCTCGACACCGTGCTCGACGCCAAGCCCGACATCCTCAACCACAATCTCGAAACCGTCGAACGGCTCCAGCGCCCCATCCGCAAAACCGCCCGCTACGACCGCACGCTCGACCTCTTGCGCCACGCGAAGGCCCGCGGCTTCGTCACCAAATCCGGCATCATGCTCGGCCTCGGCGAACGCGAAGACGAAATCGCCCAGGCCCTGCGCGACCTGCGCGCTGCCGGGGTGGACATTCTGACCATCGGCCAGTATCTCCAACCCTCCGCGCAACACGCCCCCATCGCCCGCTGGGCGCCACCAGAGGAATTCGCGCACTGGCGCAAATTCGGCGTCGAAGAACTCGGCTTCGGCGTCGTCGAATCCGGCCCGCTCGTCCGCTCCTCCTACCACGCCGACGAACAATCCGCGCGCTATGGAAATGGTGACGGTAACGCCGCCAGCGCGTAATGGGGTTTTAAGTAGCGCGGTGCTTCAGCCCGCGCTTTGTGTGGTCAACTGCCGGAACGTCCCGCAGCGGCAACGTCCGTAAATAACATCGCCTTCAGATCACGGTGCCGCCGCTTTGTCCAAAATCTTTTGCAGCGTATTTTGCTGCGCCTCGCTCAAGCCGGTCAGGTTGCCCATCACCCCCTGCAACGCCGTGGCCGCCGCCGCCGGGTTTTTATCCGCCCAGCTCGACATCAAGTCCACCGCCTGCGCGTTGCGGGTTGCCGGGTCGGTGATGGTCGTAGCCCAAGTCAACGCCGTGGCCGGATCCGCATCTTTGATATTGGTTATCACCTGCGTCACTGCGCCATCGCGAGCGGAACCCGGCGGCAAGGTATTAATCCAATCCGCAGCGGCGGCGGGATCCTGGGTCAGCCAATTTTGCGTGACCGTCGCCGTCGCGGCATCCAGGCTGGCGCCCTTCGGCAAATTTTGCAGGGCCACGGCGGCCTGCGCCGGTTGTTCGGCAGCCCATGTGCTGATGACGTTACCCACCGCTTCATCATGGTTGCTCCCCGTCAATTGCACCGCCGCGGCGAACGCGGTCTGCGGGTCCGTCGCAGCCATTTGCGCCACCACCGCGAGCATCGCTTCATCATGGCAGCTCCCGGTCAATTGTTCTGCTGCAGTGAGAGCGGCCTGCGGGTCTGTCGCGGCCATTTGCCCGATTACCGCCAGCACCGCTTTGCTTTGCCCGCCATCCGGCGGCAAACTTTGCGCCCACGCCAGCGCGGCTTGCGGGTCGTCCCCGCCCCAGGTGCTAGCCACATTTTGGATGAGTATGCCAAAGTTTGGATCTGTGGTCAGGGTTTGCACATAGGCAGCCGTCCCCGCCGGATCTGTGCTCGACCATTCATTCAACACTTTGGTGATAGCCGAGCTGCGCACATCGCCATCGTCCGCCGGCAGCGCCTGCGCCCATTTCAATGCCGCTAACACATCACGTTGCGCCCAATTCTCCGCGATTTGCGACACGGTGTCATCGTTGAAAATTTTTGGATCGGTAATCTGCGCCAGCGCATCCGCTGCCGCCGCCGGGTCGGTGTTGCTCATTTGCGACAACGCCGCTTGGGTGGCGCCAGTATAATTGTCCCCTTTCAAGTTGGCTGCCGCCCAACTGAGCAATGCGTCCGGGTCTTGTTGGGCCCAGTTATTAATCAGGCTACCATAATGTAATAGATTAGCCTGGTCATTCACATTCGGCAGGGTGAGGGCCAAATTGGCGGCGGCGGCCGGATCGTCATTGCCCATGGCTTGGAGCGCGGTAGTCAGTGCGGCGGTTTTGGCTGGCCCATCGGGAAGGTTGCTGGCCCAGGCAAAGGCCGCCGCCGAGTCTTGCTCGGCCCAGGCACTGGCCACGTTATTCAGGGCGCTATTTTGCATGGAACCGGGCGGCAGGGCATTGGCCCACGCCGCAGCCGCGGTCGGGTCTTGCTGCGCCCACGCCCCTGCAATAGTCGCCTGCATATTATTTCGATTGGTGCCTTCGGGCAGTGTTTTCGCCCATGCCATCGCACTCGCCGGATCTTGCCCGGCCCATGCGGTGCTGATGCTCTGCAGCGCTTCGTCTCGGGCGGTGCCGGATGGCAGCGTTTTGGCCCAGGCCGCGGCCGCCACCGGGTCATCTTGGGCCCAATGCTGGGCAATATTCTGCAAGAAATTGTTCTGCGGCGCGCCGGGTGGCAGGGCCTTCGCCTCCGCCAACGCCGTGGCGGGATCCTGCTCGGCTATTCTACCCACTATGTTCTGTAACATATTGTTCCGGATGTCACCGGGTGGCAAGGCATTCACCCAGGCAAATGCGCCCGCAGTATCTTGGTAGGCCCAGTCACTCACAACGACCTGCATTACTTGGTTCCGAGTGTCACCGTGCAGCGATGCATTCACAAATGCCATGGCGCTCGCGGGGTCTTGCTCGGCCCATGCTTGTGCAATATCCCGTAATGCATTATTTCGGATGGTTCCGTTCGGGATTGTTTGGGCCCAGGCCGCCGCCCCCGCCGGGTCTTGCTCAGCCCAAATGGATGCGATGTTCCGTAATGCATCTTCCCGGAGGTTTCCTGGCGGCCAAGTATTTATCCACGCCATCGTTGCAACGAAGTCTTGCTGGGCCCAGCTTTCCGCCACCCCTTCCAACGCAGCGTTGCGGGTGAACCCATCTGGAAGCGCGAACGCCGCCGCCGCAGCGGCGGCGGGGTCGTAATAGGCCCATTCACCAAACACACTCTGGTAAAGTCCACTGGTATATTGGTTTTTAGGCAGGTTGTGTAACAGGGCGAGCACCGCCTGCGGATCTTCATCCGCCATGTTGCTCAGCACGGCTTGGCGTATTTGGTTTTGGAACTCCTTGGGCATTTGCGCCACCGCTGCCAAGGCCGCCTTCGGGTCTTTTTCCGACCAGGCATCAAACACCGTCTGCACCGCATCGACTATCCTGCCGGAATAAGTCCACGGAAGACTCCGCACCCAAGCCAGCGCCGCGCGGGGATCCTCATTCGCCCAGCGTTCCAACAAGGCCATAGCCGCATCGTGTTTGCTCCCCCAAAACAACAGATTTGTTTTGAGTTTTTCCAAAAGGCCCTGGAGGGTTTCCATATCCAAGCCATCCACAAATGCGAGCATGGCCCGCTCGCGAGAATATTGACTGGGTATGCGAAAAATTTTGGCCAAGTCGGTTTCGGCCTGGGTTACTTTCGCTGTCGCCACCGGGCCCGATTTCTTTACCGCCAAAATTTTGGCCGCGTTTTTCGCCGTCATCCCCGGGGTCTTATCCACCGAGCGCAACGCCAGTTGCCACCCCGCCGCAAATATCGCGCCCACCACCACCGCTTGCACGGCGACCAACTTCCACCGCCGAGGGGTAGTCGGAGATTTCATACGAGCGTTTTATTTAGTTGCCGACTAACAATCAATGGCAAAATGATCCACTCTTTTTATCCAATTAAATCCTAATCCGCATCTTTTTCTCGATCAACCCACATGCACCGCTAATTGTCATCCGTGCCGCCGGTCATGCTGGGAGCCGCATTCATGCCCGCATCTGCGGAATTCGCCGCGGGCGCGGGAATGGCTACTTTCGGCGATTGAGTTAGCGGGCTGGGCGCCGCGCCTTTGCCGTCCGTCGCCGCATTTTGGTCCAACTCCGCCAGCATCTGTTGTAAAAATGCCTTCGTCGCCGCCGTCTCGGTCGCATCCAGTTTGCCATTCCCATTTTTGTCGAATTGGGCAATGATTTCCTTTTTCAATGCCGCCAAATCCCCCGGAGCTTTCGCGGGCGGAAAGAGAACCTGCCGCACTTCCGCCATCTCCGCGGCGTCCAGCGTCCCCGCGCCATCGTGGTCAAAGCGTTTCATGATCAGCGGCCGCAATCCAAACAGCGGCCCATTGGCCGCCGCCGCCGCTTCGCCCTGATTCAGTGGCCGATTGTCCGCCGCGCCGGTTATCACCGCCCGCGCCTCCGCCAATTCCGCCCCGTCCAGTTTGCCATCCCCATTTTTGTCGAACCGCTGCAACAGCATTTTGCGCAATTCCGGCACAAATTTTTCTCCCGTCGCCGCGGTGCCATTATTATCCGACGTCATCCCCGCTCCGCTCCGGCCACCCGTCCCCGCCGCCGGTTTGGGCCCAAACGGATTCGTGGGCGTGGTTGAACCTCCGCCCGCTGGCGCTCCATCACTTCCGTCTGCGGCCGACTTCGCCCCAAATGGATTTCCCGGTGCCCCATCCGCGCTGCCCGATGTTCCCAGCGCACCCGCATCCGCCGCCTTTACGCTTTCTCCCCAGCCTCCAGTTAACAGGCACGCCCAGCACCCCACCATGGTTAAAATCGCCATCGGGCGTCGCCATTTGCTCTTTAATACCATGATATTCATTGGGATAGATATGTTTTTCACCTGGCTTGGCCTATGCTCCGTTGCCCTCAAAATAGCCCTGACACCGTCGGCTCGATAAGTGTATACTATAGCAAACAAACGCCCGCTTGCAAAGTTGCCTTTACTGTGTCGGGTTTATTCCTTTATTGCACCAAACAGGTCTTTTCGCCTCCAACCATCTTCACTTTCCAGTCCACCGCCGCACCTTCTGTCGTGTTTCAACTCAATTTCAGCAACCAAGCCCTCGCCGAATTAAAAAAGCTGCCTAAAACCACGCAGCTTGAATTGATGGAGCAAATGAGCGCCATCCACCCCGACGAACTGGCCCGCGGCGCCGAGAACATGGGCCGCTTCCACCGCGCCGGCAAAACCTTCCACCGCCTCCGCGCGGGCGATTTCCGCATCTATTTCGAAGCCACCGCCGACACGCTGTTCATGCACTACATCCTGCATCAGCATTCCCTCGCCGATTTCGTCTTCCGCTTCAAACTCCCCTTCACCGAGGAAACCCTCATCGAGCAGCACCAGTCGTTTTGGAAATACCTCGAAGGCTTGAAAAAGTAATTTTCGCGCCATCTTCCGTCCCCGGCCTGTCGCCCTCGTAATCTTTGAACAAAGCCCTTTCCCTCGTGGTCTGATCCTATTATCCTTTCCGGACCCGTCCCATGCACATCCTCCCGAATCCGCCGCCCGCGGACGATAGCGACGCCCCGCCACCGCGGCACAAATATAAAAACGCGCAGGAGGCCGCGCGCATTTATTTCCTGCCCAACCTCTTTACCGCGGGCAACCTCTTCTTCGGTTTTGTCGCCATCATCCGTTGCATTCAGGCCAAATACGTCGCCGCCTCCCCGCTCGATGCCAACGACCTGTACACCGAAGCAGTCTGGTGCATTCTCTTCGCCGCCTTTTGCGACGCATTGGACGGTCGCCTCGCCCGCCTGGGCGGTCGCGAATCGCTCTTCGGCATGGAGTTCGATTCGATTGCCGACACCGTTTCTTTTGGCGTCGCCCCGGCGCTCATGGTGTATTTTCTGATTTTGGCCGACCCGCCCTCTGTTGCTTCGCCGATTATGTTTTCCGATATATTCCAGCAAATAGGGTGGATTATCGGTTTCATCTATTTGCTGTGCGTCGCCGTGCGCCTCGCCCGTTTCAACGTCATCACCCACCCCCTCCTGCCGGGCGTTGCCGCCAACGCCTCAACTAAGGACTTCATGGGCCTGCCTTCGCCCGCCGCCGCCGGCTTCGTCGCGTCGCTCGTTTTGGCAATGCTGCATTTGGATTTTGAAAAACAGACCATCCAGCAATTCACGATGCTGCTGCCTCCGCTTCTGTTGCTCGTGGCGTTGCTCATGGTCAGCAACATTCCCTACCCCAGCTTTAAGCATATCGACTGGCAGACGCAGACAAAGGCCCGCCCCTTCATTCTCTCTATCATCGCCATCACCGTCGCCTACCGTTTCCGTCTCTATTCCCCCGCCATTTTCTTCCTTTCTTACATCTTCTACGGCCTGTTCCGGGATTGGCGCCGCACGGCCCGCCGCAAACAGCAGCCCCCACCCCCGCCCGATCCCGATGAACCAGATGCCGAAGAAGGCTTTTAGTTTTGCGCGTAACTTTGCGCATAACTTGTCGGTGCCGGCGATATTCCCCGGTTCCCCGAACCCGGCACAGAGTTCTTCACCGGTTACACTTTCGCAAAATCCTGATGGGCTGCGCTTTTTGCAGTTGTCACGATGCTCACCGTGCATAATAAAGATATACTCTATTTAAGCCTTATCTCTATCATCTGTATATCAATGGTTAATCCTTGCCAACAACCCCATTTCCCCCTTCCCTAAACGCCATGAAGTTTAAGATCAATCGCGACCATTTTGCCACCGGTCTCCAACAAGTTCTCAATGTCGTTGGCTCGCGCGCCACGATGCCAATTTTGAGCAATGTTTTGCTCGTCGCCGAAAATGGCGGTCTTTCCCTCGCCACCACCAATCTCGATCTCGGCATCCGTTGCCGCATCAAGGCGGAAGTTTCCCAACCTGGCGCGCTTACTCTTCCCGTCCGCAAACTCGCGGAAATCGTCAAGGCCCTGCCTAATCTCGAAGTCTCCGTCGAAAGCACGCCCGGCCACCAGGCAAAAATTTCTTCCGGCGGCTCGCTCTTCCGCGTCATGGGCATCGGCAAGGAAGAATTTCCCCCGCTGCCGACGTTCGCGGACAAACACAAATTTTCCCTCCCACAAGCCGACCTCGCGCGTATGCTGCGCAGCGTCGCCTACGCACAGTCTTCCGACGAAAACCGCTACATCCTCAATGGCGTTTATTTCAATTTCGCCGACGGCAAGATCACGCTCGTGGCCACGGATGGCCGCCGTCTCGCGCTGATTTCTCACGATGTCGCCGTCACCGAAGCCAATGCCGGCAGCCTGATTCTCCCCGCGAAAACCGTTGCCGAGCTTTCCCGCATTCTTGGCCAGGGCGCCAATGCGCAAATCACTTTCAACGACCGTCAGGCCGCTTTTGAAATCGAAATGGGCGAAGCCGCCACGGGCAACGGCCTTGTGGACAATATCTATCTCGTATCCAAAATTGTCGAAGGCAATTATCCCAATTACCGCCAGGTGATTCCCAAGGAAACCGAGCATCGCGTGAAAATCGAGCGCGAGCTCCTCGCCGAATGCGTGCAACGCGCCGCGCTCGTCACCAGCGACAAAAACAATTCCGTCCGCCTCAAGGCCACCAAAAACCTGCTCGAGATTTCCGCGCAAAG
>DATHOB010000150.1:0-2455 GCA_035485355.1 Opitutales bacterium
AGGTCCGAATCAGTAGTGGCCACGGCGTCTTGGGGCACTGCTGGAGTGGCCCGCCAGGCATTCACATAGCCAAGGTCTTCCGCGCTGAGGGTCTGCACGTCGAGGCTGAATGCCTTGCCATCCGTCCGCCGCACTACCACCTCGCCATTTTTTACCGAGAGTATTTCACCCGCAATCGTTTTGCCGGTCGGATCGGTGAAGGTGTGCGGAGCGGTGGCCGCCATGGTCAGGGAAAATGCTCCGCACCCGGCCAGGAGCAACACGCACCGCAGCCAGCGGGGCAACTTGCTTTTGCCGTGGGTAAACCGGGAAAGTGTTCTGTTTCCGAGTGGAACCGGAAACAATGGGGTGGGGTGGCGCATGGGCGGGGTAGCCGGTGGTCGCGAGGGATAAAAAGTGCTCCCCACGCAACTTCGCCATTCACAGCGCGGCGAATACTGTTATTATCGCCGCACCACCGCCCCGCTTAACCCTTTTTGTGGCGCCGTTGGCCCCGCTGTGAACCTTCTCCACCGTCATATTTTCAAGCAAGTTGTCGTCGCGGCGGCGCTGGCGGTGAGCCTCTTTGTCTTCGTGCTGGTGCTGGGCAATGTGATGCGCGAGGTGCTGGACCGGTTGGCGAACGGGCAACTGGATGTGGCGACATTTTTTTACCTTTTGATTTTGATGATTCCCGGGGTCATCCCCTACGCGCTGCCACTCGGCCTGCTGACAGCGGTGCTCCTCGTCGTGGGGCGCATTTGCGCGCAGCGTGAATACACGGCCATGCGCGCCGCCGGGTTGAGCCTGGGGTATCTGGCCGCCCCCATTCTACTGGCAGCGGGTTTGGGGGTGCTTCTGTGTCTGTTCATCAATTGCGATTATGCCCCCGCCGCCGATGCCGCCGTCAAGGATTCCCTGCGCAACTACATTCGGGAGAACCCGGGCAAACTGTTTCAACGCGGGGCGGAACTGCGCCAATTTTCCGGCTACTACATCCACGTGGGCGACCGGGACGGCGATGATTTGAAAGATATTTGGATTTGGAAACTGGACTCCGAGGGTCGCGCGACCGACGCCATCCATGCCAATCACGCCCATCTGGATTTTGATCCCAAAGTTGACAAAGATACCGTGACCCTGGTCATGCAGGATGGCTTTGCCCAAAGCTTTTCCGGCAGCGATCCGGAAAACATGCTCGACGATACCCGTCCCGGTTCCCCGTTTACCAATTTTAACAAACCATTCAGCTTGAACGATCTATTTGGCAAAAATACGGCCAACACCAAGCTTTCGCTGATGACGCTCGGCGATCTCTTGAAAATGCGCAACGAACCGCCTCCCGGCAACCCGCACCCCACGGCGAAGCAAATGGCCCTCTGGCGCATGGACGTGCAAATGCAAATCCAGCGGGATTTCGCCAGCGCGTTCTCCGTCCTCTCGCTCGCGCTGCTGGGCATTCCCCTTTCATTGCGCGTGGGCCGGGCGGAGAACTTTGCCAACCTCGCCCTCGCGCTGGGGCTCGCCCTGGCCTATTATTTCCTCTTGTTTACAGTGGGCCTGCTCCGCACCCACCCGGAAATGCGCCCCGACCTCCTCTTGTGGCTGCCCAATTTCATTTTCGAGGCCCTCGGCGGCTGGCTCCTCTACCGCGCGGCCAAACGGTAGGGACGGCTCTCCGAGCCGTCCGAGGACGTTTCGGAGAAAAGTCTCAATCAAAATTTCCAAACTGATCCAGTATCTTTGACGAAATTAGTTTGCGCCGCGCGCGCGGCAGCATTAATGCTTTCGCCCCATGGCTGACTCTTCCCACCAGACCGGCGTGCTCGCCCTTGAGGACGGCAGCGTCTTCCGCGGCCCCGCCTTCGGCGCGCGCAAGACGGTGCTCGGCGAGGCCGTCTTCAACACCAGCATGACGGGCTATCAGGAGATTTTGACCGACCCATCCTATTTCGGCCAAATCGTCACGATGACCGCGCCGCAAATCGGCAACTACGGCATCAACCCCTTTGACTCCGAGAGCGACAGCCCCAAGGCCGCCGGCTTTGTCATCCGCGAGCTCAGCCCGGTGACGAGCAGTTGGCGCAGCCGCCAGAGTCTCGAGGATTACCTCAAGGCCAGCAACATTCCCGGCGTCGAAGGGGTGGACACCCGGGCCATCACCAAGAAACTCCGAGTCACCGGCGTGCTCAAATCCTGCCTGAGCACCGAGGGCATCAGCGATGCCGAAGCCATCCGCCGCGCGCGGGAATGGCCGGGGCTGATTGGCGTGGATTACGTGAAGGAAGTAACTTGCAAAGGGCCTTACGTTTTCAAATCGCTCGATGACGAGGAACGGCCCTTTACCGTGCGCGGCACCAAGCTGCACCCCACGCACCTCGACCGCAAACGCTACAAAGTCGCCGCGTTCGATTACGGCGCGAAACGCTCCATTTTGCGCAAGCTCGTGTATCACGGCTTTGATGTGACGGTGGTT
>DATHOB010000151.1:0-4303 GCA_035485355.1 Opitutales bacterium
CAGCCGCCGCCAGTTTGAATATAAGCGATGGGCAAAACAACGGCCACGCCAAGAATCATCCCCAGGAATGGCACGAGATTGAGCAGGCCGAAAAACAAACCTAGGACAAAGCCGCCTTGCAGTCCAATGGCGAAGAAGCCCAAGGCTTGCATCACACCCATCACGAGGCCGATCAGCAACCGGCCATGAAAAAATGAAACCATGATGCCGGCAAATTCGCTGCTGAGAAACACGATGTCCTCGCGCACCGCCGCGGGCAGGAAGGTAAGTTCCTCCCGGAAAGCGCGGGAAAAATTGCGATCCGTCTCCAGCAGATAGAAAAGGTAAATTGGGATGACGGCCACACCGGCGGAATAATCGAGCAAGGCTCTGAATGTGGAAGGCGCGGACATCAGCAAGCCGAACAAATGCTGGTTCGCCTCGTTCACCTGGGCCAGCAAGCCTTTTTCGTCAAGATAGCTTTTCACCGCCTGATTGATGTCGGGATACTCGCGCAGGATTTCTTTGATGCGTAGTATTCCGCGTTTGATCAGATCCGGCGCCGTGTGGCTGAGTTCGACCACTTGGCTGGCGATTAAGGGCAACAAAAGCAAGCCGAGCGCCAAGCATGCCGCGACAACAAAAAAGTAGAGCAACAAAATTGCCCGCACCCGTGGGAGTTTCAGTTTGCGTTGGAGGCTGTTGACCACCGGGCGCAGCAGTACGGCGAGAATGCTCGCAATCACCAGCGGCCAGATGACGTGCCCAAAGACGGCGATAAACACCCGCAAGCCCCAAATTACAAGTGCGGCCACCAACAGCAAGACCAACCCGGCGAGGGTGCATAATGCCAATGCCGTGAGTTGGCGTTGGCCGGGGGTGAGCCACGGGCGGGTTTGATGGGGGTCGTTCATTATCCAGAGTCGAGCGGCGATTAATCTTCCTCGTCCCCCAAGCCCCATTCTTTTTTAATTTCCGGGACTTGCTCCAATTCATCCAGCAATTCGTTAACGCTAAAATCGGCCACCACAAAGTCGCCATACTCCAAAGTCGGGGTGAGGGATTGGCCGCTGATTTCAATCATGCGATGCATCGAGGCCTCGCTCTTGGTCACATCGCGCACGTCCAGCTCGACCCCGTGTTGGGAAAAGAACGCCATGGCCTCGCGGCACCATGGACAACCAGGCTTGATGTAGAGAATGGGTTTATGATTCATGACCGGCCTCCTGGGTCAATTATCGCCGCAAACGTCGCGACCTTCAACCGCAATTCCAGATAATTATTTGCACGTTCGAGGTTGAGGGACGCGCGTTTCTGGGCGATATTGTGTGTTTGTCTTTATGAGCCTGGACGCCGCATACACCGCCATCGCCATGCCACCCGCATGCATCCACATCAAGGGGGCACGGGAGCACAATTTGCAAAATCTCGAATTGCGCCTGCCCCGGCAAAAGCTGGTCGTTTTCACCGGAGTCAGTGGCTCGGGCAAGTCATCGCTGGCATTTGATACGATTTACGCTGAGGGCTACCGCAAATATATGGAAAGCCTGTCCGTGCGCGCGCGGCAGTTGCTCGATCAATTGAAGCGGCCGGAAGTGGAATTTATCACGGGGCTGCCTCCGGTGATTGCTATTGAGCAGCGGACCGGCGCTGGGGCAAATCCGCGCAGCACTGTCGCCACGGTCACCGAAATCGCCGATTTTGCGCGGTTGGCCTGGACGATGGCGGGAGAGCAGCGTTGCCCGCTGGATGGCGGCGCCATTGAACGTCGCACACTCGACGATTGCATCACCCGTATTTTTCAGGAACCCGCCGGGTCAAAAATCGTCCTCCTTGCGTCAGGGGAAACGGCGAAGCCAGCCTTTTGGCGCGAAGAAATTCCCCGCCTGCGCCAGCGGGGGTTCACACGGGCGCGGATTAATGGCGAATTGCGTGAACTGCACGAGTCGGATCTGTTGGAAAATCGCGCGCGGGAAATCACTTTGGAATTGGTGGTGGATCGCCTTGTTGTAGATTCCGCGCAACGCAGCCGGTTGGCGGATTCGCTCGAACTGGCTTTTCGCGAAGGCCACGACCGGGCCATTGCGCTGGCGCAAAGCCCCGCAGGCGGCGCGTGGCGGGAAATTCCGCTGAGTCAGCGTCTGGCCTGCGCGATATGTGGCACAGTGTATGAACCACTGACGCCGCGGCACTTTTCCTATAATCATCCCGAAGGCGCGTGTGCGGAGTGCGGGGGCCTCGGGCGCACGTTGCAATTTGCGCCGGAGCTGGTGGTTCCGGCCCCGGATAAGACTGTGCGCAATGGCGCAATCAAGCCGTGGCGGTTTGGCTCCAAGGCGATGATCATCAAGCGCAACGCGATACTGCGCCAGCTGGCCGCACAATTGCCGTTTGACCCCGAGGTGCCATGGCATGATTTGCCGGAAGAGGCACGGCAGGCAATTTTGCACGGAGCGGGCGAACGGCTGTTTTCATTCAAATTGCATTCGGGCAACCACAAACCGGAGACACTGCCATTTGCCGGGGTGCTGGCGGATTTGGAGGAAACGCGTCGCAACACTTCCAGCGACGGATTGCGCGCGCGATTGCTGGCGTTTCAAGTTTCCTCGCCCTGCTTGGCGTGCCAAGGGCGGCGGCTCAACCCGCGTTCGCGCGCCGTGCGTGTGGCGGGAAAAGGGTTCGACGAATTCATGGCTATGACCGTGGATGGCGCGGGTAGCTTCGCGACGCAAATTCGCGCAGAAGCTACGGGTCTGGCTGCGGCGGTGGATGAAGCCTGGCGCGGACTCGAGCATCGTTTGCATTTTCTCGGAGAAGTGGGCCTGGGCTATTTGACGCTGGAACGCGAATATGGCACGCTCAGCGGCGGTGAGGCCCAGCGTGCGCGCCTCGCCACGCAGCTTGGCACGGGTCTGGTAGGAGTGGCGTACGTGCTCGATGAGCCGAGCATCGGGTTGCACCCGCGCGACAACCGTGCCCTCGTGCGCCTGTTGTTGGGTTTGCGCGACCGCGGCAATGCGGTGCTCGTAGTCGAACACGATGCCGATATGATTTTAGCCGCCGACCATTTGGTTGAACTCGGGCCCGGTGCGGGAGTGCAAGGCGGAATAATATTATTTGAAGGCACTCCGGACGAATGCATGCAAGCGCCGGCCTCACACACCGGGGCGTATCTCTCCGGCCGCGCGAAATTGGAAAAATCCGTGCCCAGTCGCGCGCCGGATGGCCGGTGGCTGACGGTGCGCGGGGCCGCGGAACACAACTTGCAGAATGTGGACGCGGCTTTTCCGTTGCAGGCGTTCACGGTCGTGTGCGGGGTTTCCGGCTCCGGGAAGAGCACACTGGTCAATGAAATCCTCGGCCATGCGGCAGCATGGAAGCTCAACGGTGCCAAAACCATTCCGGGGCGATACCGGGCATTGGAGGGGTTGGAAAATTTTCAATCCGTGGTGCGGGTGGATCAGGAGCCGATTGGTCGCAGCCCGCGTTCGAACCCGGCGACGTTCACAAAATTATTCGATTTATTGCGCGATTTGTTTGCCCAATGCGCGCTGGCAAAAGTGCGCGGCTACAAAGCCAACCGTTTTTCCTTCAATGTGCGTGGCGGGCGGTGTGAGCGGTGCCAGGGCGACGGTGTCATCCGGTTGGACATGCAGTTTTTAGAGGAAGTCCATGTGGAGTGCCCCGGCTGCCAGGGGCGGCGTTATAACCGCGAGACGCTCGAAGTGCGCTTCAAGGGAATTAACATAGCGGACGCGCTGGATTTGACGGTGGCCGAGGCGCTGGCGTTTTTCCGCGCCCAGCCCCGTCTGGTCGAAAAACTGCGCACGCTGGATGCAGTCGGCCTCGGGTACCTCAAACTCGGCCAACCCGCGACAACTCTGTCCGGCGGCGAGGCGCAACGGTTGAAGCTTTCACTTGAGTTGAGCAAGCGCCAGCAAGGCGGCACGCTCTACCTGCTTGACGAGCCTACCACCGGCCTCCATTGGGTGGATATCCAGCGGTTGCTCGATTTGTTATTTCAACTGCGCGAGGCGGGAAATACGATTGTGGTTATCGAACACCATCTCGACGTCATTCGCCAAGCGGACTGGGTGCTGGAACTCGGCCCCGGCGGTGGGTCGACCGGTGGTCGGCTCGTTTATGCCGGGCCACCTGCAGGGCTTGCGCGGGCGGATACGCCGACGGGCATCTGTCTTAAGCGCCCGGAGCCGCGCCCGGGCCGCCCGGCTGGACCATAATTCCGGAGGGAGATGTTTCGGTTTGCCGCTCAATCACATGCACATGCACAACCATGTATTGATACATGGTGTTGGGCTTTACG
>DATHOB010000152.1:0-21592 GCA_035485355.1 Opitutales bacterium
CAGCAACACGCGCGGCGCGGGTTTCGGCGCGGAAGTGAAGCGGCGCATCATCCTTGGCACCTACGTTCTCAGCAGCGGTTATTACGATGCGTATTATCTGCGCGCGCAAAAAGTCCGCACGCTCATCCGCCGTGATTTTGAGGAGGCATTCAAGCAAGTGGACGTCATCCTCACGCCCACCGCGCCGACGGCCGCGTTCAAGCACGGGGAAAAATCGGATAACCCGCTGGCGATGTATCTGAGCGACATTTACACCATCTCCGTCAACCTCGCCGGGCTGCCGGGGCTGTCGCTGCCCTGCGGATTCACGAAAAACAATCTGCCCATCGGGTTGCAATTGATTGGTCGCCCCTTTGCCGAGGCCGATTTGCTGGCGATGGGTCGGATGTTTGAAACCAGCCACGATTTCCACACGCGCCGCGCCGCGCTTTGATACGGATTTTTTTGACAGAATTAACAGAATTAACCGAATTTTTCTGAAGATGAACCACGAAGCAACCGACCTGAAGGAGGAGGAGGGTTATGACCTGGCAGGACAGGTCATCGGCCTAGCCATGAAGGTCCATCGAACCTTGGGACCGGGCTTTTTGGAAAGTGTCTATCATCAGGCTTTGCGCATCGAACTGGATCGGGCCGTGCTTGATTATGAAACGGAAAAGACACTGACCGTAAGTTATGAAAAAGTGGCTGTGGGGGAATTTAAGGCTGATTTGGTGATCGGGCAGCAACTAATTGTCGAAATCAAGGCCGTCAACAACTTGGTGGCGGCACACGAAATTCAGCTCGTAAATTATCTTTCGGCCACCGGAATTGACGAAGGCCTGTTGCTTAATTTTGGAGCGGCTAGCCTGGAATTTCGGAAAAAGTTTCGCGTTTATCGTCGCCCGCAAGATGGTGCGGTTCCGTTTTAATTTTCTCAATTCTGTAAATTCTGCCAAAAAAAACATTCCCATGGAATTTGAAGCCGTCATTGGTCTCGAAGTGCACGTCCAAATCAAGACGTGTCCTAATCAGAATATTTTGACAGAATTAACAAAATAAACCGAATTTTCCTGAGCCTGATTCTTTCTCTTCATTAATTTTCTCAATTCTGTAAATTCTGTCAAAAAAACATTCCCATGGAATTTGAAGCCGTCATTGGTCTCGAAGTGCACGTCCAAATCAAGACGCGTTCGAAGATGTTCACGCGCGCCCCCTACCTCTATGGAGAGGGGCCGAACACGCTGACGAACCCCGTGGTGCTCGCGCTGCCCGGCACGCTGCCGGTGATGAATGCCGAGGCCGTGCGCAAAAGCATCAAGGTCGGCTTGATGTTCAATTGCAAAATCGCCGAGGTCTGCAAATGGGACCGCAAAAATTATTTTTATCCCGACAACCCGAAAAATTACCAGATTTCCCAATACGACCAGCCGTTGTGCCTCGGTGGCGGGGTGGAGATCGAGTTGCCCGGCCCCTCGCGCAACATCATGGGCGAGCATCGCGTGGTGCAGCTCACGCGCATTCACCTGGAAGAAGACGTGGGCAAGCTCACGCACTACCTCAACGACAGCCTGGTGGATTACAACCGCGCGGGTGTGCCGCTGCTGGAAATCGTTTCCGAGCCGGACATGCACAACGCCGAGGAAGTCTTTGCCTACCTGACCGCGCTGCGCAATTGCCTCATCAGCGCGGGGATTTCCGATTGCGACATGGAAAAGGGCCAGTTGCGTTGCGACGCTAATGTATCCGTGCGCCTGAAGGGCGAGACGAAGCTGGGCACGAAAGTGGAATTGAAAAACCTGAATTCGTTTTCCGGGGTGAAGAACGGCGTCGAGCACGAGATTAAGCGCCAAATCCAATGCGTGCAAAAGCAGGAGCGCATCACGCAGGAGACGCGGCGGTGGGACGCGCAATTGGGCGTCACCCAATCCATGCGCTCGAAGGAGCAGGCGCACGATTACCGCTATTTCCCCGACCCGGACCTCATGCCCGTGCGCACCACGCCGGAGCAGATTGCCAAGCTGCAAAAGGAAATTCCCGAGCTGCCGTTTGACAAGCAGCGCCGCTACCTGAAGGATTGGGAATTGCCCTACACCATCACCTCGGTGATCTGCCCCGACCGTGAATTGGCGGACTATTTTGAAGCGGCGGTCGCCGCGTGCGGCAACCCCAAGGCCGTTGCCAATTATGTGGCGAATGATTTGCTTCGCGAGCTCGCCGCCGCCGCGCCGATGGGCGAGTCGCCGCTGACCGTGTCGCAGTGCAAGATCACCGCCGCCGCGTTGGGTGGGTTGGTGAAGCTCGTGGATGGCGGTGCCATCTCCAAGCAAATCGCCAAGGATGTCTTTCTCGAAATGTTTCAGACTGGCGTGGCCGCCGAGGCCATCGTGGATGCCAAAGGCCTGCGCACGCAGACGGACACCGGTGAACTGGAGAAAATCTGCGCGGAAATCATCGCCGCAAACCCCAAGCCGGTTGAGCAATACAAAGCTGGCAAACTCACCGCCATCAACGCCCTTAAAGGCCAGGTGATGAAGCAGACCAAAGGCCAGGCCAACCCCGCGGCAGTGGATGAGGTACTGAAGAAGTTGCTGGGGTGATAATATTACTTTGCCTGGCTAAATTCGAATCAAGGGCAATAAGCCGCTAGTTTTTGGGCCGTCAAATTTCTATCTTATATGAAGCAAAAATATATCGATCGTGCCAAATATGAGGAAGCGTACAAATGTGCCCGAAAAGTGTACACAGGCGACATGCGTGTAACTGATGCAAGAGAACATCTGAGAGAACTCGGTTTGAATCCAAATAGTGCTTTAGATTTTGTTTACATTTTTCAACATATGCTTCGTGGCGAAGTGTATAAGCGAGCCATGAGTGTTGAAGCTACCGAAGATTTCTTGATGTGGATTCGCAGGGACTACGACGACGCTCATTTTCGAAATGCGCTTATTGCCCTAGGTGAGCACATACGATACAGGCGGATTCCTCTAAAAGGCCATCGCGCAATTTTAGCGAAATATGAAAACGAACAAATGAATATGCCGAAAGCAAAAACGGCTTTGGATGATTTGGATGTTCAACCAATTGGGAATATTTTGCCCGATAAGGCAAAACGAATTTCTTTTGTCATTGAGCGAGACGAAAATGTACGTACCTTTGTAATAAAGCGGGCCAATGGAAAATGTGAATTTTGTGGTTGTGAAGAATTTAAGCTTCCAGGTGGTCAGCGCTATGTTGAAGCGCATCACATTATTGCCTTAGCGAAGGCTGGTAGTGACACGGTTCAGGATGTAATCGCATTATGCGCAAATCATCACCGTGAAGCTCACTATGGGGAAGATGCTGAAAAGCTGGAGTCAAAGTTCATTCAGCGATTAGCGGAATTAAATAAATAAAAGACCCCAAATTACAATTCCGTCACTTTACTTCCCCTTCATGTCGATTTCCCAGAGGGCGAACATGTTTTTCTCGGTGTCGAGGCAGACGGCGAAGTCCGTCATGTTGGGGCATCTGCCCCTGTTAGTTCAGCATGGGCGTTTCTTCTCCTTGTCATCGCGGCAAAAGCTGCTAGGCTGTTGGCATGAAAACCGAGACTGTCGCAATACCGACCGCCGTGCTGTCCTCCGTGGAGAACTTGGATGAGTTGCAGGATTGGCTGACGGCACAGCATCCCGATATCATTGCCGAACTCCGACAGACTCGACAGGAGGATAAGGCTGGCAAATTCAAGACGTGGAAACCCCGCCACCTGCCATGCCCTTCCGTGTCGAAATAGGCTCGCAGGCCGAAGGGCAATTGGCCGGGCTGGATTCCGCCATCGGCGCGACCGTTGAGCGCAAAATTCTTTGGCTGGCGGAAAATGCGGCCACCATGCTGCATCGCAGGCTGGTGGGCATGCCGGATGACTTGGAGGGACTATGCAAGTTACGGGTGGGCGATTACCGCATTCTCTATTGGATTTATCCGCAGCAAAAGCGAATTGGGATTTATCGCATCCAGCATCGTTCTGAAGTATACCGCAAATTGTAATCTACTTCCCCTTCATGTCGATTTCCCAGAGGGCGAACATGTTTTTCTCGGTGTCGAGGCAGACGGCGAAGTGGCCCATGTTGGGCACGGTAGTCTTGGGCACGCAGATTTTGCCGCCGAGTTTTTTGACCTGGGCCGTGGCCTTGGTCACGGACGGCACGCGGACGTAATTGGTGATGGGTTGGCCGGGGCACTTGCGGGTCATCATGCCGCCGTCGGGCATGCCGTCGTCGCCGCCGGTGTCGATGTGCCAGTAATCGTCCATGCCGGGCATGGCGTTGATTTTCCAGCCAAAGAGTTTGCTGTAAAATTTCTGCGCGCGCGCCGGCTTGTCGGCGGGGATTTCGAACCAGATGATATTCGCGGGGGCTTTTTTCTTGGATTTGCTCATAGTGGTTTTGGGGACAGGATTTTTTGACAGAATTAACAGAATTTACTGAATTAGAATTTCGGTCGCAAAAATTTTCGTAAATTTTGTTAATTCTGTCAAAAACTTTGTTCAAATTTGCCTAAGGCCGAGGGTGAGTTCCATCCTTGTCCTCCGTCCGAGTTTGGCGATAATCGGCCCGTTATGGGCAACACTTTCGGCAAGCTGTTCACGATTGCCACCTGGGGCGAGAGCCACGGGGGCGGGGTCGGCGTCGTCGTGGACGGCTGCCCGCCGAACCTGCCGCTCGCGCCCGCCGACATCCAACCCGACCTCGACCGCCGCCGCCCCGGCCAGAGCGAGCTGACCACGCAGCGCAAGGAGGCCGATGCCGTGAGCATCATCTCCGGTGTTTATGAAGGCCGCACGCTCGGCACGCCGATTGCGTTGCTCGTCGCCAACACCGACGCGCGCCCGGAGGCGTATGCGGAGATGCGTGACAAATTTCGCCCATCGCACGCGGATTACACGTATTTGGCCAAGTATGGTTTGCGCAATCATGAAGGCGGCGGGCGCTCCTCTGCGCGAGAGACGATTGGGCGCGTCGCCGCCGGGGCGGTTGCGAAAAAAATTCTCGCTCTCGGCGGTGGCGTGGAAATCCGCGCCTACGTCGAGCAGGTGCAAAATATCGCCATGCCCGGCGCGGCGAAGTTGACCGCGGGCGAGAATGTTCCTTTTCCCACGCTCACGCAAATTGAAGCCAACCCGGTGCGCTGCCCGGACGCGAAGACGGCGGAGAAAATGGCCGCGCACATCAAGGCCATCCGCGCGGCGGGCGATTCCGTCGGCGGGATCATCACCTGCCGCGTGCGCGGGCTGCCCGCCGGGCTGGGGGAGCCGGTGTTCGACCGGCTGGAGGCGGACTTGGCGAAGGCCATGCTTTCGCTCCCCGCGACCAAGGGTTTTGAAATCGGCAGCGGTTTTTCCGGCATTGCGCTGAAAGGCTCGGAGCACAACGACGTGTTCATCAAGCGCGGCGGCAAGGTGCGCACGCTGACGAACCGCTCCGGCGGGGTGCAAGGCGGCATCAGCAACGGCGAGGAATTGTTTTTCCGCGTCGCGTTCAAGCCGACGGCGACGATTTTGCAGAAACAGAAAACTGTGGATACAAAAGGGAAAGCGACCGAGTTGATGGGCCGCGGTCGCCACGATCCGTGTGTGCTCCCCCGCGCGGTGCCCATTGTTGAAGCGATGGCGGCGTTGGTGCTGGTGGATCACTGGATGCGGCAGCAGGCGCAGAACGGGGTGTTTAAGTTTTGAATAATTAGGTGTTTATGAATTTGACTGAACGAAAGGTTCTGATCCTCCTTGGTTCTGGCATTTCGCTGGGATCCGGGTTGCCGAATGTTAGGGAATTAACAAATGATATCTTAAACGGTTCATTCATTTTTTCCTCAGATCAAAAATTTTACCCCGAATCATTCGGTATCCTTCCGTCTCTTGGGGAAGAACGTGTTGCTAAAAATACGCAGCGATTTCTCCAATTACTTAAAACATATTCGGATCGTTACTATGCTATTCGAACTGGGCAAGAGTCACATTACGAAGATATTTACTATTTGGCAAAACAGCTTGCAGACGATCAGACTGATAATATTCAAAATCCGGCTATCGACGGTTTCATCAGAGATGTTCGAGAGCAAGCTGAACCGCTATTTCGAGGAATTTACGCATTAGAACGCGCCAGATACCAGCAAATGGCTGATCGTTCTTGTGCGCTAATTGAATCAGTTTTAGCTCACCGCCTACAACTGCCAAAGGAGATTAAAGGGCTGGATTTGCTAACTACCTTAGCCCTCAACAATGAAATCGTCCAACTGGATGTAACTACGCTAAATCACGATACTCTAGTTGAAACCCATCTCGGTAGAAGTGGCTGTGAAATACAAGATGGTTTTAGCAAGATCGATGGCGATCTACAAATTTTTGATCCTGCTGAGTTTGACTACCCAAAACGGATTCGACTTTTAAAACTTCACGGATCAATTGATTGGTATCGGTTTTATTTGGATAAGAAAAGCCAGATGGCAAAAGTAAGTCACGGAGACATTTATCATGCGAAGGACAAAAATGGCAAACTGATAAACTTAGACGGCCCCAATTTTCTTGCTGGAACGTTTAACAAAATACTTGATTATGGTAGTGGAATTTTCGGCGAACAATTTTTTCGCTTCCATCAATTTCTCAAAGAACACGATAGGCTAATTATTAGTGGGTATGGATTTGGCGACAAAGCCATTAACACCCATCTTTGGGATTGGCTGTGTGAAAAATCCAACAGGAAAATGATCGTTTTGCATGAGGATCCTAAAAGCCTATTTCTACACGCGCGGGCATCATTTTCAAATGTGTACGATCGATTGAAAGAAATTGATCAAATCGTTATAATCGAAAAATGGATGTCAAATGCTTCTTTTGACACGGATATATCTCATTTGCTATGATAGCAGAATTGAGTCAAGTCTGACCGTTACAAGGGCCGCACTGCGGAAAAAATCGACAGATGAGATTTCCCGCTACCCCTCCTTCTCCATCTCCGCGAGGACGCCGACGGCTTTTTCCCAGGCGTGGGTGGCGGTTTGGAGCTGGTCCACGACGGCGCTGAGTTCGCGGTTGAGGTGCTGGGGTTTGCCCGGCTGGGTGTAGGTTTCGGGGGCTTCGAGCGCGGTGGTGAGTTCGTTTTGTTGCGCTTCGAGTTTCGACACCGCTTCTTCCAAATGGCCGACTTCAATACGGAGTTGCTTGATCTTGGCTTTGCGCGCGCGGACTTCCTCCATGTTGGGCGCGGATTTGGCGGCGGCCTTGGCGGCGGAGCCGTTTTGCGCGGGCCGGGCGTCGGTAAAGCCGGCGGTGAGGGCGGCGCGCGCGTTGGTGGCGCGGGACTTTTCCAAATAATAATCGTAATCGCCCGCGTAGGGCGTCAAGCGGCCGGCGTTGACGTGCAGGACGTTGAGCGCGAGCGCACGGATGAAATAAACATCGTGGCTGATGAAGATGAACGTGCCTTCGTATTGCTTGAGCGCGTGGACGAGGGCGTCGATGGACGCCATGTCGAGGTGGGTCGTCGGCTCGTCCATGAGGAGGAGATTCGGCGGCTTGACGAGCAGGCGCGCGAGGGAGAGGCGGGATTTTTCTCCGCCAGAGAGGACGGAGACTTTTTTATACACGTCGTCCTTGCGGAAGAGAAACGCGCCGAGGATGGTGCGCACACGCTGCTCGGAGAGCGGGTTTTCCGAGCTGTGCAGTTCCATCACGTTTTCGATGACGGTGGCGTTGAGGTTGAGATTATCGGCGCGGTTTTGCGCGAAGTAACCGGGAACGACGTTGCTGCCCAACTCGCGTGTGCCGCCCTGGATGGGCAGGACATCGGCCAGAATTTTCAGGAAGGTGGATTTGCCCGCGCCGTTGGGCCCGACGAGGACGATGCGCTGGCCGCGCTCGGCCTGGAAGTTGAGGTTGTGGTAAACGACGTGGTCGCCATAGGCCTGCAGCACGTTTTCGAGCGTGATGACTTTGAGGCCGGAGCGGGCGGTGGGCGGGAATTTGAAATGGATTTTTTTCAGGTCGTCCTCCGGCTCGTCCACGGCGACTTCCTCGAGGCGGGCGATTTGCTTTTCCTTGGATTTCGCGCGCGAGGCCATTGAGGCCTTCGCGCCGAAGCGGTCCACGAATTTTTGTAAGTGGGCGATTTGCCGCTGCTGGTTCTTGAACGCCGACGCCTGTTGATTTTTGCGGGCTTCCTTTTCGACGAGGTAGTCGTCGTAGTTGCCGGTGTATTCGTTCAGCGTGCCGGCGCGGAGCTCGAGGATGCCGGTGCAAAGGAGGTTGAGAAAGGCGCGGTCGTGCGAGATGACGACGAGGCCGCCGGGGTAGCGGGTGAGGTATTCTTGAAACCAGAGCAAGGCTTCGAGGTCGAGGTGATTGGTCGGCTCGTCGAGCAGGAGCAGGGCGGGCTCGCTGACGAGAAGGCGCGCCATGTGCGCGCGCATAACCCAGCCGCCGGAAAATGTTTTGGCCTGGCGCAAGTGGTCCTCTTCGCGGAAGCCCAGCCCGGCGAGGATTTTTTTGGCGCGGGGCTCCAAAGTGTAGTCGATGTCGAAATCCTCGTCGGAGTCCGGGAGGAGTTTTTTGCCGCTGGTGGCGATTTCGAGGATGGTTTCCTCGCCGACCGGGGCGCTTTCTTGCGGCAGATAGCCGAAATCCGCGCCGCGTTCCCACTCGATGATGCCCGTGTCCGGAGCGTCCTTGCCGAGGATGAGGTTGAAGAGGGTGGTCTTGCCCGCGCCATTGGGGCCGACGAGGCCGAAGCGGTCCGAGCGGGCAATGAAAAGCGACACCTCGCTGAACAGTGTGCGCGTGGCGTAGCCCTTGGAGACATCCGAGATGGTAAGCATGATGAAACGAACCAAACAGTACAGTGCAGAAAGGAGCGTTAGTCAATGACGCATCGCCAAAATCCACCCTGTGAAGCGGGATTGCGCGGACGGAAAATGTCTCCACAATGGCTCCCTGCCCCAATGGGAGTGGTTTTTCTGCAACGAACCGCCCGGCGCGGCATTATACCACCATGGCCATGCCGGGAATGAAATTTTTGCGGAGGATGTTCGGGTTGGACTGGCGATCGCTGGCGTTGATGCGCATCGGCCTGGCGTTGGTGATATTGTGCGACTTGTGGGTGAGCGCCGCGAGCTTGCGGGCGTTTTACACGGATGCGGGTGTGCTGCCGCGGGACATGGTGTTCAAATATATGCCGCCGGATTTCAGCCTGCATTTGCTGGGCGGCAGCGCGGCGTTTGAGGCGGCGTTGTTCGCGCTCGAAGCGGTGCTGGCGATCATGATGCTCGTCGGCTACCGCACGCGCTGGGCGACGGCGGGTTGCTGGTTTTTGCTGATGTCGCGGCAGGCGCGCAACCCGCTGGTGCTGTTTGGCCCGGACATGATTGAGCGCAACGCGATGTTCTGGGCGATGTTTCTGCCGCTCGACCGGAGCTTTTCCGTGGATGCCGCGCGGGGGCGCGTGCCCAAGCCCACGGAACCGAGCTACCTCGGCATCGCGGGGCTGGGCGCCATCGCGCAGTTTTTGGTGATTTACATGATGAGCTCCGTGCTGAAGACGGGCGAGGCCTGGCAGGTGGAACACTCGGCGGTGGGGTACGCCTTGTCCCTTGATATGTATGCGCGCCCGCTGGGCCAGTGGCTGAACCAATACGACAGCCTCACGGCGATGCTCACGGTTTACACCCTCTATGTCGAGTTCTACGCCCCGTTGCTGTTGATTTTTCCCGTATTAACGAAGTGGACGCGCTTTATCGGCGTCGCGTTGCTCGGCACGCTGCAACTCGGCTTTGGCACCACGATGCAAATGGGGCTGTTCTGGGTGGTGATGGATGTTTTTCTGCTAATGTTTCTTCCGGCGGAGTTTTGGACGTGGGTGGTGTATCCGGCGGCAAATATCGCGAAGAAATTATTTAATAAAAAATCCTTACTTGCAGCGGATGAGGCCAGGCCGGAGACGCCGACGCGCGCGATTTCCGGGTGGAGGCGCTGGGTGGGGCGGGGGTGGTGCGTCGTGCGTGATGGCGGGTTGGTGGTCATGATGGTGTGCATGATTTTGGCAAATATTGACGCGATACCGGGGCGCGCGCCGATGGCCCCGGCGTGGTGGGCGCGTGTGGCGGGAGACCTCGGGCTCGACGGCGGCTACAGCATGTTCACGCCCAATCCGCAATCGGATGATGGCTGGTTCGTGCTGCGCGGGGTCATGAACAACGGGCAGGATGTGAATGTGCTGACCGGAGCTTCGCCCGCCAGCACGGCCAAGCCCGCGGATGTCCCCGCGACTTATATTGACCAACGCTGGGGGAGTTACTTTTACGATTTTATGTTTCCGGATTACCAGGTTTACCTCGAGGGGTTTGCCCTCTACGAAGGCGGCCAATGGAACGCCACGCACACCGGCGGGGAGCAACTGGCGTCCCTGCAAATCATATTTTATCACCAAGTCAACGGGCCGCCGCATGTAAAGACGGATCCGATCCCCGCGTTGCTGTGGACGGAGAATTTTTGAGTGGGCGCGTCGCCCCCATCCGGGGGTCACTCCCGTCGGATCACTCCCGGCGACCCCCCATCCGGGGGGTAACTCCTGCATGGCTCTGGCGAGTTTGAATTATCCCGTACTCCCGGCGACCCCCCATCCGGGGGGTAACTCCTGCGGTTTATGAGGATCAGAAGAGCAAAGGAACCTCCCGGCGACCCCCCATCCGGGGGGTAACTCCTGCCGCTGTGCGGCTGGGTTATTTGTCGCCTGGGTGACCGGCTGGGTGAGGTTTGGATATTGACCGAGGGCTGCGGGGCGCGTAGGCTCTTTCCTTTGGCATTCCCAAGAACTGCCAGGGAGAGGTGACAGAGTGGCCGAATGTGCAACATTGGAAATGTTGTGTACTCGCAAGGGTACCGGGGGTTCGAATCCCTCCCTCTCCGCCATTAACTCGCTGATAGCAAGTGAGTTAATGGAGATACGAAGCTAGGTTGCCGGTTGACGTGGCAACCTAGATATGAAACACAATAATCCGTTCGTTGTCCATCGGTTTGAAAACCGCAACAGTGTCATTTCCATATGCAGTTCGTCACCAGTCATGCATTGGGCAACAAAAATTTTCCGGTGAGAACTCACTACAAATATGTTCCGGTGCAAAACAGTGGCATCCTATAAACGGCCAGCAGAAGGGGCCGACATGCGGTAGGCTTGACGAACATGGCTTTTGCCTCAATTCTTGTTGCCTCACCTTGCGAGCTTACGCATCTCAGATTTTTGCGCAGGTATCGTCAAAATATAAACCTCCCAATATGCTTTTTCACCATGTCCTTTTTAGATGAAGTTGTTTCTAGAACAAGATATGTTGAAAAGTTGCTGGAGGATTTTGGCGCAACCGAAAGCGGCCTTAACATGGCTTTGGATCAAGTAGGCGACCGCCTAAAAGGCGTGCCTACCGAATCACTGAGATACCTGGCCAAAGTCCGCAATCAGTTGGTTCATGAGCATGACTACAAATTTTACGGCGATGAGACCGTCTTTTTACACACCTGCGATGATGCAATTATCAAATTGCAAGCAATCGTCACTCCCGGTAATAGAGGAGATGCTTCCCTTGCGGCACCCGAACAAGAATCTTTGCAGTCTCAACACTCCCCCTCAAGCATATCCACAAAGGAGATGAAAATGAATGCCAACCCAGATATTGAAATGGAAGCCATCAAGTCTGAATTTATTACCACATACCTTCCTTCATTTAAAAGTGTGTACACAAAATACCCATCGAGTCCAGAAGCACGACTGGTGTTTCATACCAAATACCGCACACGAATATTTGCAACAGGCAGTTATAAATTCAAATTCTTTAAGGAATGGGATAAAATATCCTTTGTGAACCTTATTAAATCCGTGCCACTTCCCTTAAGTGGCATGAGTTTTTCAAATCCCATTTTTTCCGCGGATGGAATACCCGTCAAAGTCGTTGGTTCCGTCGAAATAAGAATCAAGGACGAGAAAAAAGCGATTGAATCCGTCGTTCTGAATTTTAAGAATGAACTGAAAATATTCCAAGACAGCGTGGAGTCCATTATTCGCAGCTTCTGCGAAGATAATACTGCTAAACAGATTTCAGCCAATAATAAAGCATTTCGAATCGAATTTGAAAAAGCGATGACCGACATTAAGCATTTGGCGTTTTCTCATAAAAGCGACAATTTATCACTCGACGTCCCGCTAATTCGGCAAACGATAGAATCCAGAACTAAAACACAGATTGACACCATAGGCAAACTGGAAGGGATTGCCAACGAACAGGAGGTTGGAACGGCAAAAATCATAGCAACAATGGCGGTAAATAAAGTAGCTAGCCAATTAAGGTCCCTAGAGATTGAGCAACAAATTCAGATTGATATAATACGAATACGGCATGAGTTGGAAACCGCGACCAAACGCGCGGAAAATGCTGCGCGAATTGAAAATGTGCAACTCGAGGTGGTAAAGGAGAAAATGAAGGTGATTGCCAAAAATAAAGACGCGATAGCGCTGATAGCTCCAGATTGGCTGCGAGAAAATTATCGTCATGAAGAGGTGCTTAGCTCAAATGCGGCAGAAGTTCGGCTTCAAGAATTTCTTGTGAAATCCTTCGAGACAATGCTTAACACACATTCAAAGAATCAGGCCAGTTCGCCTATAATTGTCACGCAAAAATGAATCCTGAAAGTGAACAGATTGACACTCATGAGAACCCGCCCTCACAAGGGGCGAGCGATGCCAACAGTACTGAAAACTGCTATGTTGGTTCCGAGTGGAAAAATTCCTCTGATTTGATTAATTTTTCAGGTTATTGCTTCCGCCATAAACCATTACTCGGCCTATCTATAATTGTATGTCTACTTATCGGCATTATGGGATTGTGCTTATTTATTGTTAGTTCAATAGAGCAAAAACATCAAGCGTTGCAGGATCAAATAAATCTAGAATTGAAAGAGAAGCAAACGAAATTGGTTGAGGAGGAGCAGCAAGAATTCGCCAACCAAGCGGCAATTCAACAGCAGGCGATTAATAATGCTGCGGCAAAAGCCGCAGCAATCGCAGATGCAAATAGGGCAATCGAAAAACAAAACGCAGCTAATGAAATAGCTATGCAACTAGCCCGGCGAATTGGGGGTTACCTTGATAAGGCGACTTTCCCGTTTAAGAGTGGGCTTAACCAAGTTTTTGTTGTAATTGCTGACAAAGATGGAAATTCGTCTTGGGACGCTACCGATCGAGTAGTCAATCAGTTTACCGCAAGCGGATTATACAGCAGTGGGAAAACCTTTCAACAATCGTTTTTTGATGATCATCAGGTCAGTGTGTTGCGTACCGACCCAGCCGCGATGGGAGAGAAGTTGGGCTTGGATGCTTCCGCAATATTTGTGCTCGGGGAGAAAACGGTTACAATCTCCCCGCCCGACTCCTTTGGATACGTTACCGCAGACATCCGAATTGATTTAGTTGCTTACAAAGCTATCTCAGGTGGCAGATTGGGTTCCGCGTCCTGGAAATCGTCTGGGGCAGCGCGGCAACCCGAGGATGCGGCGCAAGCCGCATTAGATCGCGCGTCGTCACCTGCAAATCTTACTGGACTTAATAGCTTGGTGGCCATCCTGAAAAACAATAATTCAATTTCCCAATAGCAAAACCATATGTTTCCCGCTTTTCATTTTCATAAGACTTACTATGCAAGGCTTGCAAGCATCGCGCTGCTTTTTCTTTTGGGTGGATGTCATGCACCAGATGGACAAACAGATTCACAGACGGTGATTCCTGCGGTTAGTGCCATCGGCGTTCAACAAAGCCAAGATAGTGACATCAAAACATCAATCGACGGCTTGTCTTTGGCGTTGGTCGATGATCTGAATAAGCACGATCGATCTTCGACGTTAGTGGCCGATCTGCTTGAGCATTTATCTAAAGACGATCCGTCTTACCCAGGTTGGACTGATGTGGTTAAGGGAAAAAAAATGCGCGTAGCGGTATTGCCATTTAAGGGAGCCGATGCCCAAGGGAACTACTTTCTTGGAAAAGATCTCACAGCTACGATAAGGTCGAGAGTTGCTTACGATTTATTTGAAAAATTTGACATGGTTGATGAAAGTGACACGGAAACTGCATTGACGGAAATGGGGATACAGGATGACCGACGCGGCGAGATGGCTCCGGAAGCGATAATAAAGGTGGGGCGGCTGCTCGGAACGCAGGCAGTTATTAAAGGCGAAATCTTGGAAGCAGGTTCGGCCTATCAAGTTAAGCTTGTTCTTGTTTTGATTCCCACAGGAGGTGAGGCCGGTACTGGCATTGCGCTTTTTACTAAGGGACGTCCAGTAGCTTCACAACAGGATAGACCCAATATATCAATTGCAACAGGAGGAGGCCAATATATTGGTCCAGAACTCGGTAAGCCATGGACAGTTCCCGGATATTATATCGATATGGTCTGGATTCAGCCCGGTAGCTTTTCTCCCGGTAATGACAACGACGGCTATTTGCCAGTAAGTGTTACCCTGACAAAGGGTTTTTGGCTGGGCAGATACGAGGTAACGCAAGAGGAATGGAAAGCAGTCATGGACAATAATAATCCAAGCTTTTCCACCTATAATAGTCGTTGTCCCGTAGAACAGGTATCGTGGGACGATGCAGTCGAATTTTGTAAAAAACTCACAACCGAGGAACAGAATGCCAATCGGATCTCGAAGGGGCTCATTTTCACGTTACCAACAGAGGCGCAATGGGAATACGCCTGCCAAGCCGGGAGTTCCGATAGTGCCGCCTTTCTTTGCCGGCCAGCTTCCAGGCTCATAGCCCCTGCCAGCACCCGTAATGGGGTCGTTGGTTTTCGCTTGGCCTTGGTAGATGTTGGAAAATAATGACATTAAAACTTATATTTAATAAAACAAAACTGCATCTATGAAAACTTGTAAGGTCACAGTGATTCTATTGTCAGGCTTGCTCTCGGGATGTGGCTTACTTCAAATGGCGACGGGAACATATCCTAACATGGCTCCAGAGGCATATGCGCGCTCAGAAGGGGGCATTGAAGTAACAAACAATGTGAGTGGAACCGTTATGGTAATTAGGACAAATCCAGGTGAGCTAATACCGGGGGGTATTGAGGCCGGAAGGTCAGCCTGGGCTCTTCCGGCCGGCATGGATAATGGAGGCTTTATCACTGTAGGCCAACCTGGCGATCAAGAACAATTTATTATCACGGCAAAATTTTATGACAAATCCGGGAATTATCTTGGTATCGCAGAACGAACCTTTTCTTGTTCAAATAATAACGGCGGTTTTAACCAAAGTTGGGTAATTTCAAATTTTGAAGCGCCGGGCAAAATTCAACGTTAAATTCATCCAAAACATGAAAAATATTGTTCAATTAATGCTGTTGAACGCTTTTTTGCTGTTCGGATGTGCAACGCAAAATTTTGACCCACAACTTGGAATTGATGTGACAAATAATGTTGCAGGAACAAAGATGGTGCTTACATCAGATAACGGGCAATATGCGACTGGAGAAACGTTAAGAGTGCCAGTTTATTTTGGCTTTGGTGGTAATCATTCCTATACTATTGATATCACGGCTAAATTTTATGACATCGATTCCGGGGAGTATCTTGGATTGGCGCAAAGAAATTTTTCAATTTATGTAAACAATGGAAGCTTTTGTCAGACATGGGTTATTTCGTATTACCAGAGTGCTGCACGGTCCCGTTAGTTGGACGACATATGGTAAGTGGCTCCATATTTCTGCACAGAAAAAGTGAAAATCAACGACCTAAGCCACGCTTTACAAAGTGGTTCTGTAATTGGGCGGGAGTATGAAGGCCTTGCTTGAAACTGAAAATGCTAATTTAGCAAAAAGGTTCTTGTCGCTGGCGAAGTTTTCCCTAGCGTGGTTAGGCAAATGCCCGCATCCGGTTGCTGCGGCTAACAAACCCATGGTTTCCAACACCGAATTTGCCTATAATAGCAAGGTGGAAGGCGAAGTGGTCGTCTCCCAAGCCGATGCCGTCATCAATTGGGTGCGGCGGCACTCGGTCTGGCCCATGCCGATGGGGCTGGCCTGCTGCGCGATTGAGTTGATGGCGGCGGGGGGCGCGCGGTTCGATATTTCCCGGTTTGGCATGGAGGTCATGCGCTTTTCCCCGCGCCAGAGCGACTGCATGATTGTGGCCGGAACCGTCACTTATAAGATGGCCGAGGTGGTGCGCCGTATTTACGAGCAGATGGCCGCGCCGAAGTGGGTGGTGGCGATGGGGGCGTGCGCCTCGACCGGCGGGATGTACCGTTCCTACGCGGTGTTGCAGGGGGTGGACCGGATTGTGCCGGTGGACATCTATATCAGCGGCTGCCCGCCGCGCCCGGAAGCGCTTTTGGACGGCATGATGCTGCTCCAGGAGAAGATCCGGAAGGAACCCGGCGCCAGTAGCCTATTCAGGCCGCGGCCCAATGAACCTGTTGTCGTGGGGGCGAAATAGCACCGTGGATACTATTCTTGATACCCTCAAGGCCCGCTTCCCCTACGTCGCACCACGCCCGTCGGTCGACCATCCGGCGGTGAACGTCCCCGCGGCGAACTTGCGGGAATTTGCCCAAAGCCTGCGCGACGAGCTGGGTTACAGCATGCTGCTCGATTTGTGCGGCGTGGATTGGGACAAGGAAAGCCCGCGTTTCGGCGTGATTTACCATTTTTACCACAGCGACCGCAAAGTCTACCTCCGCGTGGCGACGCTGGCGCCGGATGATGCGAATCCCGAAGTGCCGTCGCTGGCGGCGTTGTATCCTGCGGCGGATTGGCATGAACGCGAAGCCTTTGATATGGTGGGGGTGCGCTTTGCGGGCCACCCAAACATGACCCGTATTTTGATGTGGGAGGGTTACCCCTATCACCCGTTGCGCAAGGAATTTCCGTTGGCGGGAATTGAGACGGAGCTGCCGGCGGCGGATGTGGCGGCGGCGACGAAGGCGAAAGTCATCGCGGCGCCGATGATGGGTGGGCCGTTCAACGCGCCGACGGCAGACAAGTTCCACATGTCCGACGCCGAGCCGCGCGCCGCCGACCAAAGCTGGACCGAGAACAAACCGAAACCGGGACAATCCGGATAATTTTCCCATGCCTACCACCACCGAGATTTCCCTGGGAGACGTTGGCGCGCGCGGAGCGGCCTACGCCGGGGAGTTGCAGGGCGATAACATGACGCTCAACGTCGGGCCGTCGCACCCGACAACCCACGGGGTGCTGCGCTTGCTGCTGGAATTGGATGGCGACCGGATTCTCAAGTGCGAGCCGGTGATTGGCTATTTGCACCGCGGCGACGAGAAAATCGCCGAGAACATGACTTACAACCAGTTCGTGCCCTACACGGACCGGTTGGATTACCTTGCGCCGTTGGCGAACAATGTCGCCTACGCCATTGCGGTGGAAAAACTCGCCAAGCTGGACATTCCCCCGCGTTGCCAGGCGATTCGCGTCATTTGCTGCGAACTCGCGCGCATTTCCTCGCACTTGCTCGGTCTCGGCGTTTTCGGCATGGATGCCGGAGCATGGACGGTGTTCATGTACACCTTCACCCAGCGTGAAAAACTTTATACCCTGTTTGAGGAACTGACGGGAGCGCGCTTTACCACCAGCTACACGCGCATCGGCGGCGTGGCGCGCGACATGCCGGATGGCTGGCTGGGCCGCGTGAACAAATTCTGCCGCGAGGTTATTCCGGTGCTGGATGAGGTGGACAAGCTGCTCACGCGCAATAAAATTTTTCTTCAGCGCACGGAAGGCGTCGGCACCATTTCGCAAGCAGACGCGCTGGCCTACGGGCTAACCGGCGCGAATTTGCGCGCGTGCGGCATCGAGGCGGACTTGCGCAAGGATAACCCGTATTGCGGCTACGAAAATTACGATTTTGAAGTGCCCATCGGCACGCGCGGCGATTGTTTTGACCGCTACCTGGTGCGCCTCGAGGAAATGCGCCAGAGCGTGCGCATCGTCCATCAAGCAGTGGAAAAAATGCCGGAAGGCCCGTGGTATGCCGAGAACGCGAAGAAGATTTACGCGCCGCGCAAAGACAAAGTGCTCACGAGCATGGAGGAGTTGATCCAGAACTTCATGATCGTGACCGAAGGCCCGCAGATGCCGGCGGGCGAAGTTTATTTCGAAGCGGAAAATCCCAAAGGCGCGCTGGGCTTTTATATTTTCTCCAAGGGCGGCGGCGTGCCCTACCGCCTGCACATCAAAGGCCCGAGCTTCGTCTCCCTCGGCATCCTGCCCAAGATGCTGCCCGGTCATTTGCTCACCGACACCACCGTCATCCTCGGCAGCCTCGACTTCGTGCTCGGGGAATGCGACCGCTGACCATGAATCTTTTACCCAAAACCGCAGAATACGTCGAACGGCTGCTGCCGCGCTACCCGCAGAAGCGGAGCGCGATGCTGATGGTGCTGCACGCCATCCAGGAGGAGCAGGGTTACATTTCCAGGGAAGCGATGGAATGGACGGCGCAGAAATTGGAAGTGACGCCGATTCAGGTTTACGAAGTGGTGACGTTCTACCCGATGTTTCGCCAGGCGCCGATTGGCCGGCGACATGTCAAAGTCTGCCGCACGCTTTCCTGTGCGTTGCGCGGGGCGTATCGGGTGTGCGATTCGTTGCAGGAGAACCTCGCCTGCGGGTTGGGGCAAACCTCCGAAGACGGAAACTTCACCGTCGAATTTGTCGAGTGCGTGGCGGCGTGCGGCTCGGCCCCGGTGGTTATGGTAGACGACAAGATTCACGAAAACATTACGCCGGAAAAAGCGCCGGACTTTGCCGCCAAGCTTAAAACCGAAACCACCGCGGCGATGCCGCCCTCGCGCCACTAATCCAACCCGCACTTCCAGAACCCAAAACTTTCATGCCTTCCGAACGCCGCATTATTTATCGTCATATCGACGAACCGGGCTACACGACCGATTTGGCGTGTTACCAGCGGAGCGGCGGCTACGAGGTGCTGCGCAAGTCTGTTCTGCGCAAGCCGGAGGAATTGGTGCAGGAAGTGAAGGACGCCGGGTTGAAAGGCCGCGGTGGCGCGGGCTTCCCCTGCGGCATGAAGTGGGGTTTCCTCGACCGTAAATCCGGCAAGCCTGTTTATTTGATTTGCAACGCCGACGAATCCGAGCCGGGCAGTTACAAGGATCGGCAGATCATTTACAAGGATCCGCATCAACTTATTGAAGGCGTCGTTTGTTCCGCGTTTGCAATCCAGGCCAAGCTCGCGTTCATTTACATTCGCGGGGAAATGTTTGAGGGCTTCCGCATCCTCGAACGCGCCATTGAGGAAGCCCGCGTGGCGAATTTTGTCGGCAACAACATTCTCGGCTCCGGCTACTCGGTGGACATCATCGTGCACCGCGGCGCAGGTTGTTATATTTGTGGCGAGGAAACGGGCCTGATTGAATCCCTCGAAGGCAAGCGCGGTTATCCGCGCATCAAGCCGCCGTATTTTCCCGCGGTGCTCGGACTCTATAATTGCCCGACCATCGTCAATAACGTCGAAACACTCTGCCAAGTGAAGCACGTGCTCGACATGGGCGGCAAAGAATTTGCGAAAATTGGTGTGCCCGCGGATTCCGGCACGCATATCTGGGGCCTGAGCGGCCACGTCATGCGCCCCGGTTATTATGAAATTGAAGCGGGCAAGGCGACGGTGCGCGATTTGCTGTATGATTTTGCCGGCGGCCCGCCACCGGGGCGCTCGTTCAAGGCGCTGATTCCCGGCGGGTCTTCGATGAAAATTTTGCGTTTCGGTGAAAAATTCAAGGTCAAGCTGCCCGATGGTTCGGCCGGGGAGTGGGGCGTGCTGGACATCCCGCTCGATGGCGCAAGCTTCATGCAATGCGGCACAGCGATGGGCACAGGCGGCATGATTGTCATGGACGACTCGGCGGACATGGTGGAGGCGCTGTCGAACCTCAATTCCTTTTACGCTCACGAAAGCTGCGGCCAGTGCACGCCTTGCCGTGAAGGTTCGCTGTGGCTCAAGCGCATCACCACACGGGTGTGCAATGGCGGGGGCCGCCTTGAGGATATTGACCTGGTGAAAAACGTCGCCGACCAGATTGCGGGACGCACCATCTGCGCGCACGGCGAAGCGGTGGCGTGGCCCTGCCAGAGCAACGTGCCGAAATTCCGCGATGAGTGGGAGGCGAAAATCCGCGCGCAAATGCAGGCCCGCGAGCACGCCGATGAAAACGCCCCCGCCGTGCGCAAAGGGATGCGCCTCGTCTAACTTTTTTTATTTCCACCCTCATGTCCAATCTTGTCATCATCAACGTGGACGGCCGCGAACTCCAAGTTCCGGCCGGGATGAACCTCATTGACGCGCTGGAGAAGCACGGCTTGGAAATACCGCATTATTGTTACCACCCGAAGCTGACGGTCGCGGGCAATTGCCGGATGTGCCTTGTCGAAACTGGCATGCCGATGAAGGATCGGACGACAAACCAATTTATTATTGAGCCGGATGGCCGGATGAAAATCGGCTGGGGGCCGAAGCCTGCTGTGGCTTGCACGACGAATTGTTCGCCCGGCCTGCACGTGCGCACGAATACGCCCGTGGTCAAGGATTGCCGCGAAGGCGTGATGGAGTTTCTCCTCGTCAACCATCCGCTCGATTGCCCGATTTGCGACCAGGCGGGCGAGTGCAAGCTGCAGGAATTTGCCACCGATTATGGCCGGGGCTACAGCCGCTTTGTCGAGGAAAAGAACGTCAAACCCAAGCGCACGCAGCTTGGGCCGCGCGTCACGCTCGATGATGAACGGTGCATCCTTTGCTCGCGCTGTGTGCGTTTTTGCTCGGAAATTGCCAAGGACGACGTGCTCGGCTTTATCGAGCGCGGCAGCCATTCCACGCTGGCGTGTTATCCCGGCCGTGAGTTGGATAATAATTATTCGCTCAACACGGTGGACATCTGCCCGGTGGGCGCGCTGACCAGCACGGATTTCCGGTTCAAGATGCGCGTGTGGTTTTTGAAATCCGTGCCGAGCATCTGCACCGAGAGCAGCGTGGGCGTGAACACGGAAGTCTGGAGCCGCGAGGGAAAAATTTACCGGATTACTCCGCGCGACAACGACGCCGTCAACGATTGCTGGATGGCGGACACAGGCCGCGAGCTTTACAAACAAGTCGAGTCGCCGCTGCGCATTGATTTTTACGCGGTGGACAACGGCAAGTGCGCCGCGGACAAGGCGCTGGCGCGTGCGACGGAATTGCTGAAAGGCGGCGGGGTGGGGTATGTCGGCTCCGCGCAGAGCAGCCTCGAGGAGCAATATTTACTCTGGAACCTTGTTAAGGCCGAGCCGGGGCCGGTATCAATTGTCAGCCACACACGCAATGGTGATGGAATGCTGATTTCGAAAGATGCCACGCCCAATTTACGCGGGGCGTTCCTCACCGGACTGCTACGCGATTTGCCGCAGGCGAATCTCGATGATTTGCGCGCCAAGGTCGAAACTGGCGCGATTAAAACGCTTTTTGTGGTTCACGAAGACCTTGCGGCAATGGGCTTTTCCGAAGATTTGCTGCGCCGCGTGCAGGTGATTTACCTCG
>DATHOB010000153.1:0-4829 GCA_035485355.1 Opitutales bacterium
CCACTCGACGGTGCGCGCGAGTTCCTCGACTGGCTGCGGGCGAAATCGCAGGTGATTATTTTGTCCGATACCTTTGAGCAATTCGCCGCGCCGCTCATGCGCCAGCTGGGTTGGCCGACTTTGCTGTGCCACGAACTCGAAGTCGCGGCGAATGGCCGGATCACCGGCTACCGCTTGCGCATGCCGGACCAGAAACGCCGCGCGGTCGAGGCCTTGCGCGCGATGAATTACGACATCATTGCCGCGGGTGACTCGCACAACGACCTTTCCATGCTCCAGTCCGCAAACCACGGCATACTCTTCCGCCCGACGGACGCCTTTGCCGCCGCCAACCCGCAGTTTCCCGTAACGCGCGAGCACACGGCGTTAAAAAGTGAAATTGAAAAATTGCTTGTCTAAAATGCCTCTGCCCAAAAAACGTGAAACTGGCCGTTACGCGGCGCGCGGTGTCTCCGCCACCAAGGCGGACGTGCATGCCGCCGTGGACAAACTCGACCGCGGGTTATTTCCCTATGCGTTTTGCAAAGTCACGCCCGACCACCTGACCGGAGATGCGAAAAAATGCAACGTGATCCACGCCGACGGCGCCGGCACCAAGGCGCTGCTCGCGTATTTGCATTGGCGGGAAACGGGTGACGCGCGCGTTTTCCGCGGCATCGCCCAAGACAGTCTGGTGATGAATCTTGACGATTTGCTCTGTGTCGGCGCGACGGGCCGCATTGTTTTTTCCAGCACCATCAACCGCAACGCGCGACGCTTCCCCGCCGGCCCGCTCGCGGAACTCATCGCCGGGCACGAAGACTTTATCAACCAGCTGCGCGCGTTGGGAATTGAAGCCGTCAACGGCGGCGGAGAAACCGCCGATGTGGGCGACTTGACCCCGACGCTGACGGTGGATTCGTGCGCGGTGGTGGTAATGCCGCGCACGGAAGTGGTGACGAATGACAAATTGCGCCCCGGTCTGGTGATTGTCGGCCTGGCGTCGTTCGGGCAGGCGATTTACGAAAATGCGCCTAACAGTGGCATCGGCAGCAACGGCCTGACGAGTGCCCGTCATGATTTGTTGAGCGCTTATTACCGCAAAAAATTTCCCGAGACCTTCGACGCCACGACCAAAATAAAATACGTTTATTGCGGCCCTTACAAAATGCGGGACGCATTGCCCGGCGGCGAGGGCATGACGGTGGGGCAGGCGCTGCTCAGCCCGACGCGCACGTATGCGCCGGTCATCGCCAAATTACTGCGCGAAAATCGGAAAGCGATTGCGGGCCTCGTGCATTGCTCCGGCGGCGGGCAGACGAAGTGCCTGCGTTTCGGGCGAGGCCTGCATTTCCTCAAAGACAATTTGTTCACGCCGCCGCCAATATTCCAAGCCATTCAAAAAGCGAGCGGCGCGGACGCGCACGAGATGCACCGCGTGTTCAACATGGGCCACCGCATGGAAGTGTATTGCGCACCCGCCGATGCGGCATGGGTCGTCGCCACGGCGAAAAGTTTTGGCATCGCGGCACAAGTCGTGGGCCAAGTGGGAACTTCCCGCCGCAAAGACAGGTCGAACGAGGTGACGCTCCAAGTTGACGGCAAGTCGCTGGAATACTCGCTAGGCGGCTAATTTTGCGATATATTGGACTGGAATGAAACCCTCACGGCACTTGCGTCTGACCTTGCTGGCGGTGGTGGGTGGATTGTTGCTGAACTACGCCACGGGAATTGGCTTTGGCCAAACCACCACTACGGCAGCTAAACCCGCGGTCAAAACGCCGGTGACCATTGCCGGTTCGGCAACCGCGCCGGATTCCACCCCGATAAAAATTATTGAACTGCGTGGTGACAACGCCGCCATTGGTCAGGCGCATGGCAAGGCGCTGGCCCCAATAATCAAAGAACTGAACACCAAGTATCTTGGCCAATTCCTGACCAGCCCAACCTTGCGTGCGCTGGCGGGCACGCTGGCGATGAATTACGAATCCAAGTTGCTTCCGGAGCACCTTGCCGAAATCAGGGCCCTCGCCGCCGCCACGTCAATGAGCGAGAGCGATGCGATGCTCGATAATTGCTTTCTCGACCTGTTGCCGCAGGTAGCCTGCTCGACCATCACCCTGCCCGCCGATGCCGCGCCCGACCATGTGGCCCGCTTTGCCCGCAATCTCGATTTCGGTTCGTTCAACATTGCGGATAAAAACACGGTGGTTTTGATTTACCACCCCAAGGGCCGGTTCAGCTTCGCGACGATCGGCTGGCCGGGGATGATCGGCGCGGTATCGGGCATGAATGAGTATGGGCTGACGTTGTCGAACATGGAAGTGCCGCGCGGGCCCGGCTTGGTGGCGCAGGCGATGCCCTACACCCTGCTCTACCGATGCGTGTTGGAGCAGTGCAAAACCGTGGCGGAGGCAGTCAAGTTTTTGCAAGTTACGCCCCGGCAAACGGCCAACAATCTCATGTTGATGGATGCTTCCGGAGCGCGCGCCGTGGTGGAAATTACCCCGGAGAAAATTACCGTGCGGCCGGGGCAAGCGGGCGTCGCCCTCATCAGCACCAACCACCAGCGCGGGCTGGACACCGACACCACCGGCAAATGCGACCGCTACGATTACCTCAACGCCGCCGCGCACGAGACTTTTGGGAAAATCGGCCAACTGCAATTAATCGGCATGCTCAAACATGTCGAACAAACCGGGTTGACGATGCAGTCTATGATCTTCGAACCGACGAACCGCGTTGTCTATCTTGCCACGGGTAGCAATTCCGCGGAGCGCAAATTCCTGAAAATCGACCTGGCGGCGTATTTCAAATGAGCCGTATCAGCCGCCGTTTTTTGTTTTCCCGACGGGAATTTCGTTTATAGGATGGCAGGATGCTTCTGGATGTCTGCATTTACGGCGACCCGGTCCTGCGCAAGCGCGGGGCCACCGTCACTACGTTTGACAAAAACCTCGCGATGTTTGCGCGCGACATGCTGGAAACGATGGTCGAAAACGAAGGCATTGGCCTGGCGGCGCAGCAGGTTGGCCAGGCGAAGCGCGTGTTTGTCGCGGATTTGCTGAGTCGTGCCGCCGAGTCGGAAAAAATAATATTCGATGACAAGCCGGTGCCGGCCGCATTGCTCATGCCATTGATTGTAATCAACCCCGAAGTCGAATTTTTACCCGGAGCAAAAAAAGCAATCGAGGAGGGCTGCCTGTCATTTCCGGAAATTCGCGGCCCGGTACCGCGTCCGTGGAGTGTCAGGCTGCGCTATCAGGACTTGCAAGGGAAGCCCCATGTGCTGGAAACCTCGGGGTTGCTCGCGCGCGTCATTCAGCATGAATTCGACCATGTGGAGGGCGTGCTGTTTATCGACCGCATGGACCCGGACTACGTCAAAGGTTTGGAACCGGAAATCAAAAAACTCAAACGCAACGCACGCTCGACATCGGCCCGCCGAACATAGGCGAGCGGTTTGACCACCTTGGCTTGATGGGTCATGCCGGTGGAATCTGTCCACTCAATTACCGTGCGGCGCAAGGGGCAAGATGGGTCGGGGCAATGCGGTTCCTCATGGATTTCCACTTTGGCGGCAGGCGTGAGACCGGCCAATTCGCGCACCCAGGATGCAAGTGGGTCGCTCATCGCGGGTTCATCTGGCTTTGGTGTGCGGCGGCGACTTGGATGTATTTTTCCGCCGAATCGCGCAGGGCGGCGCGTTCTTCGGGCGTGAGCGCACGCAAGACCCGCGCAGGCGAGCCCAGCACCAGCGAACCGGGCGGAATTTTTGTGCCTTTGGTGACCAGCGAACCCGCGCCCACCAACGATTGCGCGCCGATAACGGAGCCATCGAGAATCGTGGCCGACATGCCAATGAGGCATTCGTCCTCAATCACGCAGGCGTGGATCATTGCCAGATGCCCGATCGTGACGTGGCTCCCGATGATGGCGGGAAATTCATCGGCGAGATGGACGACCGCGCCATCCTGAATGTTCGTCCCCTCGCCCACCGTGATGTAATTGATGTCGCCGCGCAACACGGCCGATGGCCACACGCTGCAGTGCGCGCCGAGACGCACATCCCCCACCACGGTCGCATGCGGCGCGATATAGGCCGTCGGGTCAATGCGCGGGGTCTGGCCGAGAAATTGGGCCAGGCGCTGCGCGAGGTCGGGGTTATTTGGCCGCATGGCGGGTTTTTTTGTTCAAGATGTCCTCGGCCGCGAAATGCAGGATGTATTTTTCGCGAAAATACTCGTCTTGCAAAAAGGCCTCGAGGAAGAATTTTTGGCGTGGCTCGACCCCGAGAGCGGAGATTTCCTCCGACAAGTCTCCGCCTTTCCAGAGGAGCAGGCCGTTTTCGAGCGAATGCCTTGACCCCGCCCTCAATCGCGCGCGCACCCAGCCTAAAAACTCCGGCAACGTCGCCACTGCGCGCCCAATGACGAAATCGAACTGGCCCGTCAACGTCTCCGCGCGGGCTTGCCGGGCTTCGACGTTTTTCAAGTTGAGTCGCTGGGCCATGTCCTCGACGGCGCGGATTTTCTTGCCGATGGAATCCACCAGCAAAAATTTCGTCTGCGGGTAGCAGATAGCCAGCGGCAAACCGGGCAGGCCGCCGCCAGTGCCGACGTCCAAGATGGTCGCACCCGGCTCAAGGCGGAGAAACTTCAAGGGCACGAGGCAGGCTGCAAGATGCCGACGCTCGAGGTTTTCGACATCCTGCCGCGAGACGAGGTTAAGCTTGGCGTTCCACTCGCGCTGCAATGCGGCCAGCTCCGCCAACTGCGGGGCGGCCTCGGGCGGAATGGGCAGATCGGCGTAAGGGGACATCAACGCAAGAATGAGGGATGAAGGATGGA
>DATHOB010000154.1:0-9326 GCA_035485355.1 Opitutales bacterium
ACGATTCCCCGGCCAACCACCACGCCGAAGTCACCCAACGGTTTCCGCACGCACCACAACCCAACCGCCGCGGCCCGTGAGGCGTATGCCCGCAGCCATCGCTCCAATCTCAATTATCTTTACCATGAAAAAATCAAATAAGTTTTTATCCGCCGGAATATTCGGCCTCGTAACTTGCGCGGCTTTGCTGCTGCTTCCCACCGGATGCATTGTCGAGGAACCGCCGCCCGGAGAAGCGTATGGGCCAGGACCGGGGCCAGCGGTTGTCGTGCAGGACGACTTTGTTTATTATCCCGATTACGAAGCGTACTACAGCACCACCCGCCACGTGTTCGTTTATCAGGAAGGTGGCGTATGGGTGACCCGGCCTACGTTTCCCAGAGCATCGATCGACGTGGTCTTGGGCTCGCCCTCAGTGCACATGGATTTTCATGATTCTCCAGCCAACCACCACGCCGAGATCGTCGGTCGTTATCCGCGCGGTTGGCGGCAGGATCGGCGCTAAAAAACCTCCCCCAAGTTTGCCACCAGCGCAAAGCGTTTCTTGACAAAATCCGGCGCTCCGCCATGTTGCGGGGCGTGAGCTACAAATTGTTTATCCCCGGCCCGACGGAGGTCTCGCCCGCGATGTTCGCGGCGATGTCCCAACCGATGGTCGGCCACCGCAGCAAGGATTTCGTCGCCCTGTACCAGGGCCTGCAACCGGATTTGCAGGCGCTGTTCTACACGCGCGACCCCGTGTACTTGAGCACGAGCAGTTCTTGGGGCGTGATGGAAGGCTCCATCCGCAACCTCACCATCAAGGGTGTGCTCAATTGCATGAATGGCGCGTTTTCCGACAAGTGGAACGACGTGGCCAAGCGCTGCGGCAAGGAAGCCGGCGCGCTGCAATTTGAATGGGGCCAGCCGGTGGATCCCGCGGCGGTGCGCCGCGAGCTGGCGACGGGCAAGTTCGACGTCATCACCCTCATCCATAACGAGACCTCGACCGGCACGATGAGCGACATCGCCGCCATCATGGCCGTCGTGCGCGAATTTCCCGACGTGCTTTCCGTGGTCGATTGCGTCAGCTCGTTTTCGGTGTTGCCGGTCAAGAAGGACGAGTTGGGAATCGATGTGCTGCTCACCGGCTCGCAAAAAGCGTTGTCACTGCCGCCGGGCCTGTCGCTCTGCTCCGTGTCGGAAAAGGCGCGCGCGCGCGCAGCGCAAGTGCCGGGGCGCGGCTATTATTTTGATTTCCTGGAATTCCACGCCAACCACGAAAAAGGCATGACGCCGAGCACCCCCTGCATCGCGCTCATCAACGGCCTCCGCGCGAAAGTGGACGAAATAAAGAAAGAAGGCGTCGAAAACCGCCACGCGCGCCACGCGAAGACGAACGCCATGGTTCACGCCTGGGCCGAGAAACATGGCTTCAAACTTTTGCCGGAGAAGAAATACGCGTCCAAGGCGCTGTCCTGCATCGCCAATACCCGCAATGTGGACATTGACGCTTTGAACAAGGCGTTGAAGACGCGCTTCAAATGCGTGATCGACGGTGGCTACGGCAAAATCAAAGGCAAAACGTTCCGCATCTCCAATATGGGGGATGAGACGGAAGCAACCATCGGCCAGCTCCTCGGCAATCTTGACACATTGCTTGCGGAATTGCCGAAAACCTAACGCGGGCGCGGGGGATTTTTGCCGCCGAATTTTTGCCCGGTGAAAAATAATTTTGCCAAGCACGGCGTTTTCTGCTAGAAGAAGTCTGCTGCGCGAGTTGTTTGTTTTTATTTTTAATGGCTAAAACCCTGATCATTGCTGAAAAGCCGAGCGTTGCCGCGGACATTGCGCGTGCGCTCGGCGGGTTCAAAAAGTCCGATGACTTCTTCGAAAGCGAAGACTACGTGCTGAGCTCGGCCGTGGGCCACCTCGTCGAGCTGTACATGCCCGAGGACTTCGACCCGAAGTGGAAATCCTGGACGATGAAGACGCTGCCGATCATCCCAGAAAAATTCGGCCTCAAACCGACCGAAGACGGGGAGGCGCGCTACAAGGTGCTCAAAAAACTGATGGGGCGCAAGGATGTGGGCGACATCCTCAATGCGTGCGACGCCGGGCGCGAGGGCGAGCTGATTTTCAATTACATTTACGAACTGGCCGGCTGCAAGAAACCTTTCCGCCGCCTGTGGTGGTCCTCCATGACCAAGGAGGCGATTCGCGATGCTTTTACCCATCCGCGCAGTGCGGAGGAGATGCGCCCGCTCGGTGAAGCGGCGCGCTGTCGCTCGGAGTCGGACTGGCTCATCGGCATCAACGGTACACGGGCGCTGACCTCGCGCATGGGGCGATATGGCGGCTTGGTGGCGAGCGTTGGCCGCGTGCAAACCCCCACGCTTTCGATGCTGGTGGATCGCGAATACGAAATCCGCGCCTTTGTGTCGCGGAATTACTGGCGCGTGCTCGGCACTTTCCAACTGGCCGCCGGCACCTACGAGGGCGTTTACCAGCAACCGAATTTCAAGCGGAATGAAAATGACGAGCACGACCGCGTGGATCGTTTGTGGAACGCGGCGAAGGCGGAAAAAATCCGCGCCGAGGCCGCTGCTGCCGGTTTCGCCACCGTCACCGAGGAAAAGAAACGCACCACGCAAGTCGCCCCGCGCCTCTTTGACTTGACTACCCTCCAACGCGAGGCAAACGGCCGCTTCGGCATGCCCGCGCGCCGCACACTCAGCATCACCCAATCGCTCTACGAGCGCTACAAGGCCGTCACCTACCCGCGCACCGACTCGCGCGCGCTGCCGGAGGATTACGCCTCGACCGTCCAGCGCACGCTCTCACTGCTAACGGGTGAATACGCCCCCCACGCGGCAAAAGTTATTGAAAATCGCTGGGTCAACCCGGCGAACAAACGCGTGTTCAACAGCGCGGAAGTATCCGACCACTTTGCCATCATCCCGACCGACGCCCCGCCCGAAAAACTGCCGCCGGACGAGGAAAAAATTTACGACATGATTGTGCGCCGCTTTCTCGCGGTGTTCCATCCCTCGGCGGAATTCGATGTGACCACCCGCCTGAGTGTGGCCGCCGGGCACACCTTCAAGACGGAGGGCAAAGTGCTTGTGTTCCCCGGTTGGTTGGGAGTTTACGACAAAGCCGCCACCGACGAAGTTTTGGTGCCCGTAACCGCCAAGGACGGCACGCCACCGCGCGCGCAAATCAGCGAAATCAAACTGGAAGCCGAAAAAACCCGTCCGCCACCCCGCTACACGGAAGCCACCCTGCTCGCCGCCATGGAAGGTGCGGGGAAATTGCTGGAAGACGAAGACCTGGCCGACGCAATGAAGGAAAAAGGCCTCGGCACGCCTGCGACGCGCGCGTCCATCATTGAGCATCTTATCGCCCTGCGCTATGTCGAGCGGCAGCAACGGGAACTCATGCCCACCACCAAGGCGGAAAGCCTGATGGAATTTTTGAAAGTCATCAAAGTCGATGAACTCACCAGCCCGGCGCTCACCGGCGAGTGGGAATACCAACTGCGCAAAATCGAGGAAGGCAAATTGACGCGCGACAAATTCATGGCCGGTATCGAGAAGCTCACGAAGCAAATCGTGGAGCGCACGCGTGATTTCGACGAAAGCAAAGTGGCCACCACCCCGACCGACATCATTTATCCCGGCGATGGCAAACCCCTGCTGCAAACGTTCCGCACCTACCGCTCCCAGGACGAGAAGACGATCATTTATAAAATAATCGGCAACCGGAAAATCACACCGGACGAAGTGCGCGAGCTTTTGGAAAAACGCAAAATCGGTCCGATTGACGGCTTTCGCTCGAAAAAGGGCCGGCCTTTTTCCGCGATGCTCAAGTTGGATGAAGAGAACAAGGTCAAATTCGTTTTCGAGAACAGCGGCTTCGGCGAAAGCGGGGAAAATGGCCAGCCGCTGGATTTGACCCAATTTGAAATTATCGGGAAATGCCCGGTGGACGGCGCGCCCATTCACGAAACACCCAGCGGCTACGTGTGCGCAAATTACGGCCGCGGCGAAGGCGCCAAGTGCACTTTCCGCGTATCGCGCGTGTTGCTGGGCGCGACAATTCCACGCGATCAATTTCAAAAATTGCTCGAACATAAAAAGACTGACCTCATCAAAGGCTTCAAATCGAAGCGCACGGGCCGGTTTTTCGAGGCGTTCCTCGTCCTGAAGGACGGAGGGAAAATCGGCTTTGAATTCATGCCGCGCAAAGGCAAGGGCGGCAAAGGCGCGAAAGACAAACCAACTCCGCCCGTACCCGAAGGCACCGCTGTGACACCGATTGAAACGGCCACCGCGACAACCACAGTCGAAGCACCCGCCCGCAAAGGCAATACCCCGCCGGTGGCTCCGTTGCGCGCCGCGCCGCGCCGCAAGAGTAAAACACCACCGCCGCTTGCGCCTGTGGCGTGAGCGTAGCGACCAACTTCACCCATCATGTCTGCCGAGGGTGAAAAACCACATCCGATGCCGCTGGAAGGCACACTGGATTTGCATACTTTTCGCCCGCAAGATGCCTCCGATGTATTGATGGCGTTTTTGGAGGAAAGCCACGCACACGGCTGGCACGAAGTGCGCATCGTCCACGGCAAAGGCATTGGTACTTTGCGCGACCTGGTTCACGCAAAATTGCGCCAATCGCCTTTAGTTGTATCTTATCGATTGGGCAATGAAACCAGCGGTGGTTGGGGAGCGACCATTGTCGTCCTTAAATCCGCGCCAACTCCGCGAATCCCGGATGCAGGTTGACCAAACTCTGATCTAGGGTGACCACCACCGCTTTGTGGAAAGCCGCCAAGCCGGTTAGGTAGGCATCGGTGACTTGCGCCGCGGTCAATATGGCATCAAGCCGGGACGCCAGCACCGGGTCGTCGATTCCCTGCGCTGGCTCGGCCAGAAAAACCCCACGGTGGCTCTGAAAAAATGCGACCAGACGCGCGCGCAACTCCACCGCCGTCGCCAAACCCGGCGCAAACGCCGGCTGCAGACTGATGCGGACAAATCCTAATTGCGTCACCGTGCAATAGGCAAAACGACTGGAACGGGAATGCGCGAGCCATTGGTGCGCCAACTCATGATGCACATGATGCGACCACGATAATGCCAGCAGCAGATTAATGTCCAGCAGGCGCGTCTTCATGGGCGAGCAGTTGTTTGACCATTTCAGTGGTAACCGGCGGGGTACCGAGCGGCACTTGATAAACAGTCACGCCATTGCGCAGGATGGTTTTGGCCTCACTGGAGATGCGACCAGACATACCTTGGCGCGCCCAGGCGGAAATAACCTCGCCCAAGGAGCACCCGCTCAATTTGGCCGACTCACGGGCCGCCTCCAATACTGGACTTTCAATATCAATTGTCGTTCGCATATGAACATCATATGTTTTGATGTTGTGATGTCAATGTCTGTTTTTGAGCCTATAGTATGCCGTGTGTCATTTTGTCGCAATAGGTTGCCGTTCTGACTCGGAAAGGTATTTCAACCAATCTATAAGATTTTGCTTTTCAATGTCTTGCAGTTTTAGTTTTCCGGCATGAATTATGATGAATAGGAATCGTTCACTCAACTTCATCAACCCAAAAAGGAGAATCATAACCATGAGATTCGTACAATATAGCTATCCGGCCTCGACTGATTTTGATCGGTTTCTCGGGGCCTTGTTCCCATCCGCGGATCGTTGCAATAGCGGCTCCTGTGACACCTCCGCCACCGCCACGGCCAGGACGGAAGTCCCCGCCACCGAGTTGGCGGAAGACGCCGAGAACTACCACGTCAAAGTGGAGCTTCCCGGCGTTAAAAAAGAGGATGTCCAGGTCGACATTGAAAAATCCGTGCTGACCCTGACTGCGAAACGTGCGACCAAGACCACAGACGGCGAAACCACGGCGGAATACCGCCGCGTGCTATCGCTGCCGGAAGGAGTGGACGCCGCCAAAGTCACCGCTGCTTACGAAAACGGACTGCTGACGCTTACCGTGCCCAAAGCCGAGCAAGCCAAGCCACGCCGCATCGAAGTGCGATGAACGCAACCGCGACAGGAACCGAGGCGCATCCATAAGGGTGCGCCTCTTTTTTTTGAGTCGTTCTCGCCCCGGCGGGGTGTAAGATGATGCGACTTATGGATATTCCGCCGATTTTAAATCCGCCGCCGGGAACTTACGCACCACCGCCGGATTCGCCTGTGCCGCGCAAACCCAAACGGCACGGCTGCCTGACGACCTGGCTGATATTGATGATTTTGCTGGAGCTTATCTCCCTGCTAACCTCGGGTGCGACCGCAGGCGGCAAATCTTCCGCACTGGGCATGTTGGGCAATATCAAACCACCACCGGCATGGTATGATCACGTCCTGCTGATACTTTCCGGTTTGGATATATTCTGCGCGGTCTTTGTGTTTATGTGGAAAAAATGGGCATTCTACGGGACGGTGCTGGTAGCATTGACGGTGTTGGTGCTAGGCCTCGTCGCCGGCCAATCAATCGTGGACGGATTAAGCGCGTTGCTTTTGCCCGGAGTGCTGTATGGCGTGCTGCAAATCGGCGGCGAAAATAGCGGATGGCATCGATTGAAATGAGCACATTCAGCAAAATATCCGTCACGTTCGCCTGCGTGATTGTAGGTGTGCTGGTCGATATTTTTCACCGGCAATTGGGTTTGTCCAACGCCATAGATTGGTTCGTAATTACAGGAATATTTATCCTCTGCATTTTTTGCATAAAATTCTTGGTGGGCTACGTTGAGGAAAAAACGCCTGCCCCCCCAGCCGACCGACGCCGCCAATCCATTTGGTTCGAAACGGCGCATGAAATATGCCGTGACCGGCATTCTTGCGTTCTACAGCGGCGGATTATTATTACCGTTCATTTCGCCGTTATTGGGAAGTACGCTGGGCTTCGAACGGGATTTGATGGTTGGTTTGATCGTGGCCACCGTGGGCGCGAGTTTCTTTTGGCTGCGCTGGAGAAAAATATCCTAAGGGTGCTTTGATGCGCTTGCCGGTTGCCAGCGGTGGGGTGCGAAGCGTAGTCTGACAACTACCAGCCATGAGCAAAGTTACGCCCCCCATCCTTGACCCGCGCGCCGAATGGGAATCCGGCCCGCCGCCGCTGTGCGGGGTGTGGGTGGGCGCAGATGGTCTGGCCCGGCTGGCCACTGCCGAGGGCGATGGCCAGCGCACAGTTTCAACGTCGCCGTTTCAGCCCTTTGCCTGGGTTAATGACTCCGCCCTACCCGATCCAGCGTCGGCGCGGGTAGATCGTCTCAGTGGTGAGGGGCAATTGACGCACCTCGCGCATTTTGCCGATGTGGCGGCCTACCGCGCATGGCTCGAAGACCGCCCGCGCAACACCGATTCTGAAACCCTGCGCGCGTTGGAAAGCCAATTTTTGTTGCAGCGCAACACCCGGCTTTTTTCGGGATTAACTTTTACTCATTTGCGCCGGGTGCAACTCGACATCGAGACGGCGTGCAGTGAGCCGGGTGGTTTTTCCAATGCGAACCGCGTGGGCGACCGTGTGCTTGCCATCGGCCTCGGCACCGCACGCGGGCCACGCTTGCTGGAGATATCGGCCATGACCAATGAAGCCGAGCGTGCGTTGCTCGAAGAACTCAACCGCGCGCTGGCCGAGGAGGACCCGGATGTCATCGAAGGCCACAATGTTTTCAAATTCGATTTGGATTACCTGCGCGCGCGCTGCCGGCGGCACAAGGTGCCGTGCGCGTGGGGCCGCTTCGGGCAGGAGGCGAGTTTCCGCCCCAGCCGCCTGCGCGTGGCCGAGCGCCAACTCGATTTTTCCCGCTGCGATTTGCCGGGCCGCACGGTGTTCGACACTTACCTGATGGTGCAGCTTTACGACCTCACCGCGCGCGAATTGCCGTCGTACGGGCTCAAAGCCGTGGCGCAACATCTCGGTCTGACCAAAGCCGAAGACGGGCGCACCTACCTCGTCCCCGCGGCAATCCAGGAAACCTTCGCGCACGACCGCCCGCGTTTTCGCGCGTATTTGAGCGACGACCTGCGCGAAACGCGCGCACTGGCAGATTTGCTCCTGCCCGGCTACGTCGCACAGGCGAAGACTTTCCCCATGACTTTGCAGGACGCCTGCCTGCGCGGCTCCGCGTTCAAAGCAGAAATCCTGCTACTCGAAAAATATTACCACGCCCAGCGCGCATTGCCCACGCCGCCGCCCGCCCACCCCTTTGAGGGCGGTTACACCCGCGGATTCGTCGCGGGCGTGTTCAAAAAAGTGCTGCATTTCGACGTGGCGTCGCTCTACCCCAGCCTGCTGCTGCTTATCGGGCGCAATCCGGTGGGTGATTCACTCGGTGCGTTCATCCCGCTGCTGCGGGAACTCCGTGCCGAGCGACTCGCGTACAAAAACCTCGCGCGCGACTCTGCCAATGCCGAATTGCGCCGCGAATACCACGCGCGGCAGGCGGGCTTCAAAATCATCATCAATTCTTTTTATGGCTACCTCGGCTTTGAAGGCGCGCGCTTTGGCGACAGCGAACTCGCCGCGGAAGTCACCCAGCGCGGGCGCGAACTCCTGCAGGCCTTGATCACGGAACTGGAAAAACACGGCGCGCAAATCCTCGAAGCAGACACCGACGGACTTTATCTGACGGCGCCGGACTTTTTTGACTGGCCGGAAGAATTGCTCGCGCTCGCCGCGAAAGTTCTACCCGCAGGGATTGATTTGGAATTCGACGGCAAGTTTGACGCCATGTTCTGCTACAAGGCGAAAAATTACGCTCTGCTTGAGGATGGCGAGATTACCACGCACGGGTCGGCGTTGCGCTCGCGCGGGGTAGAGCCATTCTTGCGCGAGCTGACCGATGCGCTGCTGCGTCATTTGCTCGGGGCCGGTGGCCCCAGCCCGGAGGATTTGTTGGCAACAATGCGCGCGAGCCTGCGCGACCGGACCCTGGAAGTGCGCCGCCTCGCGAAAACGGAATTTCTCAGCCTCAGCCCGGAAGCCTACAAAAACGCCGTCGAAATCGAAAGCAGCAGCAAGCCCCGCCGCGCCGCGCTGGAAGTCGCGCTCAAGATGAATCCGCTGCCGCGCCAGGGCGAATCCGTGACGTATTTTATCGCCCCCGGCGCCAAGAAAAACGCGCCCGACTGGCAACGCGCCCGGCCCATCGACACGTTCAACGCCGCCTCCACACCCTATGACGCCGACTATTATCTTGAAAAGCTGGACGACTGGAGGGAACGCTACACCATGTTCTTAAAACCAGACGGCCAAGCCAACCCGGTGCAAACGGAATTGCTCTAGCCAACAAATCAAATTTAGGCTTGGTACATT
>DATHOB010000155.1:0-2407 GCA_035485355.1 Opitutales bacterium
CGATTTTTTTGGTTTCGGTGCCGAAGACAAACACGATGCTGTCCACCTCCGGTTTGTCCCACCAAGCGGCGCCGGGCAATTGCACCGAGTCAAAATTATTGCCACTGGTCGGGGTGACGGCGTCGGTCAGTGCGGCGGGGCCTTGGCCAGCTTGGATAAGAATGAACATTCCGTCTTTTCGGTCCGGCTGGGAGTAAGGCGGGGTGTCTTCGCTGTGGAGCAGCCGATGATTTTTATCAAAGGCATACCACTGGGCGGAAAGCGCGGAGGCCGGGAACGGTTGCAGCACGCGGATCTCGTAGCGGAAATAATCGCGGGCGGGATTGGCGGTGGTATCCGAAGTGGCCGGTTGTAGGCGGGCCACGCTGAAAAACTGAAAAAGCTCGTTGGCGTCTTTCGTGGGATAAAGTTCCTGGCCGGAGTAATCGGCGTACTTGTCCAACATCACCAGATTGCGTTCGGGAAAATCAAAATCGCGCCATGAGCCATTGGGAAACACGGTGGCCACGGCTTGAAAGCTATTCCCGGCGACCACCAGGGAAGATGCGGCCTGGCGCACGGAGGGATCACGGATGGGAATGAGCACCATGTAAGTTTGTCCGGCTTTAAAATCTCCGGGCTTGATGAAACTCGTGGTTTTGCCGTCCTGAACCATGATTGGCTCGTTGCGCGGTGGCAGGTAGAAGGGGATGCGCTTGTGTTGCTCATCGAAAAAATAAACATTCACATATTCCAACGCGCCGTTTTGGGTGCTGCGCACGGTCAAAGGAATACCAAGATACGCGCTCAGGTAGCCGTGGTCTTTCAAGGCCCGCAGACGCAGGATGCGGGGCTCGTCAATCAGGAAGGACCGGCCATAGGGAGATAAGGTTTGGGTGGGCGGCGGATCTTCGCCGGTACCTGCGGGTTGCAGGAGCAGCCAGTCACGCGCGGCCTCGCGATCATTCGGCGCCAGATCGTCAATCGCCAAAGTAAAAGTGCGTCCGTCCGGATGGCGGAAAGTGACCAGAGAATCCTGATACAGGCTGACGATAGTGGCGTCGTAACGGTGGTTGTCGAGGTCAGTCCAGAAACGGGAAGTTTCCTGGCCCGGTCGAATCGCCTGGCTCCAACCGTTGGTCATCGACAACGCACAAACTAAAACCAAGCCCAGTGCCCACGACCCACGTCGTTGAATTTTCCAGATTTGGCCGCAAATTTTCACAGAGTATAAAATCAAATCTGGAGCTGGGATGGCTTGGTATGAGAATAGGTTGGACAGGAAATGAAAAACTTCGTTCCCGCATACTGAAAATCAGATAACCCTACCTATCTGCCGGCCACATTAAAGTTTTTCCGGCGGTTGGCCCGGTTTGTTCTGCACTGTGTCGAGCGGGCCACCGGAAGCTGGTGGCGGTGGCGGGGGCAATTGCGCCAAGGCTTTCTTGCGATCCTCTTCCTTCACTGCGGTGTTGAAACTGTCTTCCACTTCATTCGCCGCTTTTTTGAATTCGCGGACGGACTGGCCCATGGCCTTGGCCAAGCCGGGCAGCTTGCTCGATCCAAAAAACAGCAAGCACAAGAACATGACGAAGAACATCTCTCCGCCGTTCATACTGAGGAAGGCTAAAGCTGGCATTGGCGTACTCATATTACTATAATATGCGCCTAAATCCCCACTCTGTAAACCCCTAAATCACAAGCAAGGGTGCAATACGCCGAGAAAGCTTCCGAACTGAATAAGGCACGCAAGTCACGCCATGGGTTGGGGTACTGGCAACCTGGGACAAACTCAATTCGCTGGCGGGGGAGCGGGCGGCGGGGGATTGCTCTTCGGTTCGTCCTCGTTGGCGGCTTTTTTAAATTCACGGATGGACTGGCCCATGGCCTTGGCCAAGCCGGGCAGTTTGGCGGACCCAAAAAAGAGCAGACAAAGAAACATGACGAAGAACATTTCTCCGCCGTTCATGCTCAAAAAGGCCAATGCTGGTGTGTGAACGCTCATGTCAACAATATGCGCTAGAACGCACTCACTGTAAACCCCAAAATAGGGGGTATGGTTCCCTATTATCTGGACGAATTGCGGCCATTCTTTATGCCTCCGAACTTGCAGTTTTAGGTTTCACGCGATAACCTTTAATCAACCCCATTCGCCTTATTCATGAGCACCACCCCCTCTGCCTCAGTCATCCCCGCCCCGCGCATCCGTGAGGTACTCCAGCGTCTCAAGGTGAACATCGGGCGGGTCATCCTCGGCAAGGACGAGGTCATTGACCAGGTGCTCATCACACTGGTCGCGGGCGGGCATTTACTGCTGGAGGATTTGCCGGGCTTGGGTAAGACGACCCTGGCCTACTGTCTCGCGCGGTCGCTGGATTGCGAGTTCTCGCGCATCCAATTCACCAGCGATTTGCTGCCCAGCGATGTG
>DATHOB010000156.1:0-5174 GCA_035485355.1 Opitutales bacterium
CCCCTTGGATTCCAGATACTTGCCATAGGCTTCCAAATTCTCCACCTCGAACGCCAAATGCATCAAATCCGGCTGGACTTTGACCGGCCCGGAATCAGGGAAATAGGTGATCTCGAGCAATTCCTCGCTCCCGGGGGTGCGTAAAAACACCAATTTCGCCCCGCGAGGCGATTCCCGCCGCGCCTCAATTTCCAACCCCAAAACCTCGGTGTAAAACTTCACCGTTCGCTCAATGTCATCCACCCGCATGCGGGTGTGCAGAAGTTTTTTGACGGATGGCATAGGGCAAGAATTAGATATGAAAACGCAAATAAATGTGACGTGTGGAAGCGAAAGTGTGAAGTGCAAAATTAACCCACCCTGCTCTTCTTTTTCCATTTTGACAGGGACACCCATAAGAGTTACGTTAAACCCTTGCGCTTAACGCACTGCCTATGAGCAAGCAGAACAAATCCTCCGCCCCCAGCCCGGCGACATCTTCCACCGATGCCTCCGCTGCGGCGCTGCATCGCCAGTATGACGCTAATTTCCAGGTCACTCCCGCGTACCGCGCGAGCCTGCCGGATGTCCAAAATGGCACGGTCGCGGAAATCCAGGGTGCGCAGGTGCCCATCCTCCAGGTCGGCATCTCCGGCTTCCGCCTGCCGCTGCGCTACCTGACGCGGGCCAACGAACAAATTTCGCTCGAAACGACCGTCACCGGCACCGTCGCGCTCGCCGCCGAGCAAAAGGGCATCAACATGTCGCGCATCATGCGCGGATTTTACGAATTCAAGGACCGCGTGTTCAACCCCGAACTGCTCGAGGAGGTCCTCATCCGCTACAAACACGAATTGCAGACCACGCGCGGGCGCCTGCGCCTTGGCTTTAATTATCCCCTGCTGCGGCCCAGCCTGCGCAGCGGCCTTGCGGGCTACCAATATTATCAAGTGGCCTATGAAGGCTCGATTTGCGACCTCAACTGGTTCCGCAAATTCATCCATTTCGATTTCGTCTATTCCTCCGCCTGCCCGTGCTCCGCGGAATTGACCGAGCACGCCCGCGACTCCCGCCATACTTACGGCATCCCGCACTCGCAGCGCAGCAAGGCCCGCCTGAGCGTCGAGGTTCAGCCCGGCGCATCTGTTTCCATCGAGGATTTGCACGAGCATTGCCTCGCCGCCTTGCAAACGGAGACGCAAGTTTTTGTCCGCCGCGAGGACGAGCAGGCGTTTGCCGAGCTCAACGGCGCGTTCCCCAAGTTTGTCGAAGACGCCGCGCGCCTCCTCTACGAACGCCTCGACGCCGACCGCCGCATCCGCGATTTCCAAATCGCCTGCGCGCACCTCGAGTCCCTGCACTCGCACGACGCCGTCGCCGTCATTTCCAAAGGCCTCCCCGGCGGTTTCGACGCCAGCTTTGCGGATTTCGCGAGCCTGGTGTGTTAGTTAATTAAACCAGACAACCACGGATGACACGGATAGCGCGGATGTTTTTTATCCGTTCCATCCGTGTCATCCGTGGTTTTTTAATTTCTATTCCACGACATAGCCTTCTTCGCCGTGGTCGGTGATGTCCAAGCCCTGCGCCTCGGCTTCGAGTGAGGGCCGCAGGCCGACGACCGCCTTGGTGATGTAGGCGATGACGATGGTCATCGAGATTGCCAAAACCAGTGTCACACCCATTGCCTCGACTTGCGCAATCCATGCGCTGTGGTCGGCGACATGCGCGGCCAACCCATTGACTGATGCTGCCGCTCCGCCCGGGCCGATGTTGGCATTCACCGCCGCCACCGCAAAGAAACCCGTCAGCAGCGCGCCAATCGTCCCGCCGACGGCGTGGACGCCAAACGTATCCAGCGCGTCGTCGTATTTAAATATGGGCTTCAACTTCGTGCAAGCGAGGAACGGAATCACCGCCGCAAAGACGCCGATGATCACCGCGCCCGTGCTGTTCACAAAGCCGCACGCCGGAGTGATGACGACGAGGCCCGCCACCGCTCCCGAGCAAAAGCCGAGCACACTGGCTTTGCCGCGAACCAGCATTTCAATCATGCCCCAGGTGAAGCTCGCCACTGCGGTCGCCAGCGTGGTGGTCATAAACGCGTTTGCGGCAATCCCGTCCGCCGCCACGGCGCTCCCGGCATTAAACCCATACCAGCCGACCCAAAGCATCCCCGTGCCAATCATGCACAAGACCATGCTATGCGGCGCCATGTGCGCTTTGCCGAAGCCGCTGCGCGGCTTGATAATCAGGCACAAAATCAACGCCGACCAGCCGGACGACATGTGCACCACCGTCCCGCCCGCAAAGTCCATCGCCGTGATGGCCGCCTTCGCATTCGCCACGCCGCTCATGAAGCCCGTCGCGCCCCACACCATGTGCGCCAGCGGGAAATAAACCAGGAACATCCACAGCGTCATGAACACAAGGATGGCCTTGAACTTCATGCGCTCGGCCACCGCGCCGACAATCAGCGCCGGGGTGATGATCGCGAACATCAACTGGTACATGCAAAATACATTCTGCGAAACCCACGCGCTGTATAAAGTGTTCGGCACCGAATCCACGCCGTGCAGGAAGAAAAATTCCGAGCCGCCCAAAAATCCGCCCCAGGGCTTGTCCGCAAAATTGGTTCCGAACACCAAGCTGTAGCCCACCGCCCACCATAATATGGACACCAACCCGGCGAGGCCCAAACATTGCGCCATGACGGAGAGCACATTTTTGCTCCGTACCAGCCCACCGTAAAAGAGCGCCAAGCCCGGCAACGTCATAAATAACACCAGCGCCGCGCTTATCATCATCCAAGCATTATGCCCCGGCCCGGCGACATTCACCGGCGGCGCGGGCGTCCCGCCCTTTGGGTCTTTCAACGCCGCGGACGGATCGGAATTTTGAAAATATGCCTCGAGCGCGGATAGCCATTGCTCCGTGCTCGCTTTAGCCGGGTCGGTCGGCGCGATGGCCGGAGCCGTGGCCGCAGGGGCCCGAGGCGTCGGCGCGGTGGCCGCTGCGACGGGGGCGTCCGCCGCCAAAGTTAAGGAGTTGGCGGCCAATGCCATACCAACCAACGCGAGCGCCAGCCTGGCGCAAGAACGCAAGGTCATTTTCATGGGGATGCGGTGTAGGGGTGATACCCGCGCCCGGGCGGACCAGAAGGCGTCTGCCTGGGTTATCCCGTGCGCTTGGGGGCAAAAGGCCCCCCAAGTATCGGCACCCATTGGACACATTCCGCGTTTTTTGTCCACGCCAAAAACCACGCGGTGACTTACCGCTCGCCAAACAATTCATTCTGCCGGGATTTCGTCGGCACGGGCACCGGCGAGGGCGTGTGCAAATGCCGCGGGGGCGTCGGCACGCGGGCGGAAACCGCGCCTTCGCGCTCGCGCACAATCCGGTCGCAAATCGAGCGCACGTGCATCTTCAACCACAGCGCCGTGCTGCTTTCTGGCCGGTAATCCGCCGGGCCATAGGCGTGGATGCGCCCGGTTTGCAGCAGGCTGTCGTTCTGCGCGAATTCCGCCGGGTTCGCCGGGTCGTATACCGCATAAGTCTGCCCGCCGTTGCGCCGCACCACGGAAAACACTGGCACGTCGCTCGGCCCGTCGGCCACGTAAATCATGTTTTTAATCGGCACGCGCCGGTCTTCCGCCCGCACCACCGCGTTCACATCAATCGCCGGGTTCTTGTTCGAGCCTTTGTTGATTTCAAAAATGAAGCGCGTCTTGATCGTGTTGTCCACCATCACGCCGATTTGCGCGATTTCCCAGTCCGCGCCGTCGAGCGCCATTTCATCCTGTCGGCCAAAATTCGGCGGCAGCGGGTTCTCGACAAATTCGCAGCCGTAAATCCCGTCGACGCTCGGCGCGATGGCGCTGCCGCGGATCATCTCCGCCAGCCCCGTGCTGATGATGTAGTGCTCGAGGCTGATTTCATGACGGATGTATTCCGGGCGCAGCCGCGCAACTTCGCGCAGGTCGCCGAACAATTTCGGCAATCCGGAAAAAAATTTCAATTTTCCGCCCAGCTCGCGCAATAATTTATTGCTCAAGCCGCGCATCGGCCCGTTGCGCACGTAGCTCAGTAAATGGTTGAGGTAAATCGTGTCCTTCGAGGCATGGATGCCCCGCCGCGCGTAAATCTCCGGCAACTTATTGACCTCGGCCCAGAACTGCCGCCCATCCACGCCAAAGTGCTCGAAAATCGGCGCCTGCATATACCCCGGCACCAGCGTCTTGTCAAAATCCCACACCACCGCGACAATCTCACGGCTGCGCAACGTGCTCTCGGGGTCGTTCATGGCGAGAAGCTTAACTTACCTGTCCAAAGCTTAAAACAAAAAAGCGCACTACCCAGCCTTCCCACCGCCTTCGCCAGGTGCCTCACCGAGATTGACATCGGGTAATACCCTGCGGTAATATCGGCCTATGATCGCTAAGACCCTCAAAATGCCTGCCAGCCTATCGGCCCGCATCGAGAGCCAAGCCCGCGCATCCAAACGCCCGGCCTCGGAAATTATGCGCGACGCCCTCGAGCGCGGCCTGGGTGAGGATACCGGTCTCAACATGGCTGATGCGCTCAAGGACATCATTGGCAGCGCCAGTGGCCCCGGCGACCTCTCCACCAACAAAGCCCACTTCAAGCACTATGGTCGCGCGCGCGCTCGTTGACACCGGTTTCCTGGTGGCGTTGGTGGACCGCAACGACTCTGGCCATGCCTGGGCCGCCGCCCTCGCGAAGACGCTGCCCGGCCCTTGGCTGACCTGCGAAGCCTGCATCTCCGAGTCCTATCATCTGCTCGGCCAAATCACCCCGGCAGAATCCCTGAAAATATTGGCCATGATCGAGCGCGGCGCGTTGCTGTCTCAGCACCTCCTCCCCGAGCAACTGGCTGCCATCCAAGCGGAAGCCGTCCGTTATCATGGCCGCCCCGTGGACTTTGCCGACGCTTGCTTGATGGCCCTCAGCGACACCGCGCCGCGCCTGCCCGTCGTCACCATGGACAAGGCGGACTTCGCCGTATACTTGCGCGGACGCCGCCCCCGCCAACTCATGACGCCCGTGTAGCGCCGCACCAACACCGATAATTGATTGGAAGTTGCTTTGGTGGCTAGGCGGGCTTCATCCTTCTTCTTTCTTCCTTCTCCTGCCTCCTGACTCCCGTCTCCCGCTCCCCCATGTCCATTCCCCCC
>DATHOB010000157.1:0-3709 GCA_035485355.1 Opitutales bacterium
AAGGGCGGCTCCGGGGGTGTGGCGCAGACCACGGATGGTTTGCTGGGACTCCTCGGCCAAATCAATAATCTCCTCCTGCAAAAGGCCTTGGACGCCGCGCAGCGCGCCATAGATTTCTTCAATCTCGCCATGGTTGAGGGCCTCTGAGACCACGCCCGCGAGGCTGGCGTTCAAGGCGGAGGTCAGGCTGCCGTTTTGGGCAACGAGCAAATTTCCAGAGAGTTCTTCGGCCATAGGTCGGTAAATAGGGTGAAATGTCGAAAATGGACACCCACCGCAGTCTTGGCAACTCCAAAGAGTGTTAGAATGGCATTAAGACCCAATCGGATTGGGCATATTCGCTTTGAGACTTAATGCAACCATGGCAGCACAAACAGTTTCTGCTGCGTTTAATGCCGCGCACCTGCTCACTATAGGATTGGTTCCGCTTTCAGGTCCGTCGCCGCCGGGAAGCGTTCGCGCCAAGGGAGCACCGCGCGAACCAGCCAGTCCACTTGCGCCGCAGCCGACCCAGGATGGGCCCGAGTGTCGCGCGCAATGCGCTCCAAGGTCGCCTTATCGAGTCCCAAGCGCGCGTCCGCCACCAACCGCTGAAAAAGATCATTTTCGGAAATTTTGCCTGAGCGCAGATCTCGCGCCGTCGCCACGGCATGCTCCTTAATAATTTCGTGCGCTGTTTCGCGCCCTACCCCAGCCTTCACCACTTCCATCAACACCGTGGTGGTGGACAAAAAGGGCAGAAAACGGCGCACTTCTCGCTCCGCGACCGCTTGGTTGACTTCCATCTGCGCGAGAATCGTCAGCATCGTCTCCAATAATCCATCAATGGCAAAAAATGCGTCCGGCAGCATTACCCGGCGCACCACCGAGCAGGACACGTCGCCCTCATTCCATTGGTCGCCCGCCAAGCCTTCGGCCATGGTCAAATACCCTCGCAATACAACATGCAGTCCATTGAGCCGCTCGCAACTGCGCGAGTTCATCTTGTGCGGCATTGCCGAGGAGCCGACCTGGTTCGGCGCAAACCCTTCGCCCGCGAGGTCATGCGACGCCATCAATCGCAAAGTCTTGGCAAAACTCGATGGCCCCGCGCCGAGTTGATAAAGCGCGCTAATCACCGCAAAATCAATGCTGCGCGGATAAACTTGCCCCGGCGCTATCAGCGCCCGGCGGATGCCCAAGTGCGCGAGCACGCGTCCCTCAAGCTCAATGACTTTGCCCACATCTCCGCGAAAAAGTGTCAGTTGGTCGAGCTGTGTTCCCACCGCGCCTTTAAGACCGCGTACCGGGAACCGTTCCACCAATTGGTCGAGCGCCTCCAACGCCAATAGCAGCTCTTCCCCAAACATCGCCAGACGCTTGCCCATGGTTGTTAATTGCGCTGGGACATTGTGCGTGCGTGCAGTTAGCAGAACGTTTTTATTCTCACCCGCGCGGCGGCTGATGGCCACAAGGGCAGCCACGGCTTTGATGCGCGTCAGTTCCAAGGCGCGGTAAACTTGCATTTCTTCGACGCTCTCGGTCAAGTCGCGTGAAGTAAGCCCCTTGTGGATGTGTTCGTGTCCGGCTAGGGCGCAAAATTCATCGATGCGCGCTTTGACGTCATGGCGGCTTTTTTGCTCGCGCTGGCGGATGGATTCGAGATCTATCTGCTCCTTCACCCGCTCGTAATCGGCGATGGCCGTTTCCGGAATCGGCAAGCCGAGGTCGCGTTGCGCCTTGAGCACGGCAATCCAAAACTCGCGCTCAAGCAAAATGCGGCCGTGGGGCGACCAGACGGCGCGCATGGCCTCAGAAGCATACCGCGAGGCCAGAACATTGGTGATGGGTTCCATGAGCTCCGTCACACTAGCAGAATCCCGGCACGAGCAAAGCGCGGAGTTGGGGTTTTTTGGAAGGACAATGTGAAGCGGCTGGCAATGCTTCAGTTTTGCACCCGCAAGATGCCTGTGGCGCCGTTTGGCATGTGTCCCGGGAATGAACACAAATAGTGGTACGTTCCGGTGACATTGGGAACGGCAAATACCGTGCTGTCACTCTCGCCCCCACCCAAGAGCCGAATCCGGGCAATGACCCAGGACTCATATTTCGGCGGAAAATAATCCGTGGCCGCGCAACCGACCGCCGCATTGTCGTAATCCTGCATATTGGCAATCTTGTCCAACAACACAAAATTATGTCCCATGGTGGACTTCGGCAAGGTGCCCACATTATGTAGGGTGATTTTCAGTACCTCACCCGGTTGCGCCGTGATTTCGGCGACACTGAACTTCATCGCCTGGTCGACATTGATGTCGATGGTGCGGGTGGGCACCAAAGAGGGATCAATCGGTGGCGGCACATATGGGGCCAACGGAGTCGTCGCGACCGGGTCGCTGGTCTTGGCGCCGTTATCGTACCCCGGGTTGGCCGGTTTGCAGGCGGCCAGCAACATCGCCGCCACTAAAATTGAAACCTGAATGGGGTAAATAGCATTAACCGTTTTCATGGGTAAACTCCGGTGCGGATATTGTGCATGCCGCAATCTACTTTAATTCCACAACAATGTAAATTGAGGTTGTGCCAATTTCCCACCGCTAATTCCCGGCTGACTTCTGCAACTGGGAGGGAGCCTGATTCAAAAAAATCCAAAGTTTCTCCTTTTATTTGCAGCCAATAGTTACATACTCGCAAGCAATTCTTCACACCCGTATGAAAATCTCCTCCGCCGCCTCTTCGTTTTTAATCGGGTCCATGGCCCTTGCCCTCGGTGCCTGTTCCACCACCTCTTCCAGTTCCACCACCGCAACCACGCCTCCGGCAGCAGTTGCCACACCAGCGCAGACTGCTCCGACCCCGATTGCCTCGTCACCGACCTTTGCGGCCAGCGTGCCAGATGCCACCCCTGCGGGCGTGGCGGCAAAGCCCGCAACGAGTGAGTCCGCCGTCGCCGACGCGAAAATTGATTTCGATTCACAGGTAAAGCCGTTCTTCAGCACGTATTGCTTCCAATGCCACGGCCCGGCGCGCCAGACCCGGGGCATTCGCTTTGACACCGCTGCTGGCATCACCGCCGCCAAGGACCGCATCTCCGATGCGCTTGATTCCGGCATGCCCCCGCCCAGTGCCGCCCAACCCACTGATGCAGAAAAAGCCATGGTTCAGAAATGGATTACTGAAGGCGCCGTGATTTCTGCTAGCTATCCTTCGGGCGCGTAAACACCGCCGCCGCGCGCTGTCGGTCGAGCGATTTTTCCCAAGCTGCGATGGCGATCGTCGCCACACAGTTGCCAATCAGGTTCGTCACCGCTCGCGCTTCGTTCATAAACCGGTCCACACCGAGCAACAGCACCAGCCCTCCCGCGGGAATTTTATCCATCGTCGTGAGCGTCGCCGCCAGCGCGACAAAGCCCGCCCCGGCTACGCCCGCCGAGCCCTTGGATGTCATTAATAGCACCGCGAGGATAAATAATTCGTCGCCCAGCGTCAGTGGCGTATTGGTGGCTTGCGCAATGAAAATGGACGCCATCGTCAGGTAAATCGCCGTGCCATCCGGGTTGAACGTGTACCCCGCAGGCAACACCAGGCCGACCACTGTTTTCGCACAACCCAGGTCTTCCAGCTTCTCCATCAAGCACGGTAGCACGGCCTCGGTGCTAACCGTGGCGAATACAATCAGGATTTCCTCCCGGATATAACGCAATAGTTTCCACAGGCTCAGGCCGCACCA
>DATHOB010000158.1:0-6541 GCA_035485355.1 Opitutales bacterium
CTGACCCGCTTGGACGACGTGAAGCAGCTCTATGGCCGCGAACCCAACTACAAAATCGTGGTCTTCCGCCGCAAATGGCCCGAGGGGGGTTGAATGCGCCAACTCCGGATTTTTGGGCAAAAAAAGGCCGGCAACCCTACCCCTAAGGTTGCCGGCCACTTATTTTCTATTTGATACCCCAAATGTAGGCACATTTAAGCCTACACGAGTAATAAACACCGGGTTTCGGGAAATGGCAACAGTTATTTTTGTTACAAATCTGTAAATCGCTGGCTTTAGGCCGGTTAATGCAAATAATTTTCCAGTCTTATTGGCCATTTTCCTGATTGTCCCGCCGTAAGCTCCCTAATCAGGTAAACGCACAACTCGCCCGGGAATCGACTCCAACATGCCACATTCGCCCCTCTCCGTCAGTATCTAAATCCTCCTCGATAATCTTCCCGCTTGCTTAAAAGGGCGAAACTCGCGCCATTGCTTGTGGTTGCCCTATAGGACAGTCGTATACATCACCCAGAATAATCTCGTTGCTGGGCTTGCCTCCATGTCTTAACAAGAACTTCCCGTCTTTTCACCGCCGCCTTCGCACTCATGAAGCCTCGTCTGATAATCATACTGATGCCGCTGCTCGGTTTTTGGGCGTATATCGCGTGGTGGCTTTATCAGGCCAATGCACCCACCCCCGCGCCGTCAACACGGTCTGCCTTGGGCAACAAAACTGGTCCTGGCAACAACACAGGAGTTTTCGACAGCGATCACCCCGGCTCAACGGATTTGAAGACTGCCGTGCTCGATGCCTTGGAATTGCCTGCCGGGCCCCACCGTTTGGAAATGACCTTGGCGGCCTTCGAAAAATGGGTCAAAGCCTACCCGGCCGAGGCCATGACGTGGGGCGAGGACACCCTCGAAGGCAAAGAGCGCCTGGCCTGTATGAAAGCAGGCATTGTGTATTGGTGTGATCAGAACCCTGCCGCCGCCGCCGACTGGCTGGACGGCATGGTCGCCGACGCCAGCAAAGTGGACACTGTCGTTTCGTTTTTAGGTGATTGGGGGAAAATAGACGGGCACGACGCCTCCCAATGGCTGCTGACTGTGACCAACCCCGTGCAGCGCGTACAAGGCGTGCAAGCCCTGGCCGATTCCTGGTCGAAGACTAGCCCGGCCGACGCCGCACAGTGGGCCGTCCAATATTATACCGACAATCAGGATCCGACCGCTTTGCAAACCACTATCGCCAATTGGGTGCAAAAAAATCCCAAAGATGCCACCACCTTTGTCGAAAATATTCCTGCCGGGGACACGCAAAATATCGCCTTCAATAATCTGGCCCTGCAATGGGCCGCGGTCGACCCGGTTTCTGCTTCCTCGTGGGCGGCGAACTTGGCCGATCCCCGCCAGCGCGACGAGGCTCTGGTCAATGTCGTGGATTCCTGGGCGCAATGGGAGCCGACCAAGGCCGCATTAGCCATTGGCAATTTCACCGATGCGGATACGCAGGAGGCGGCCACCTCCGCCCTCGTCAACCGCTGGGTCAATAGTGACGCCGTCGCCGCCTCGGCCTGGATCAACCTCCAACCCGCCGGTGACGAAAAGGACATTGCCATTACCTCGTTCAGCAATGGACTTTTTTATCACGACCCGACGACGGCACTGAATTGGTCGTTGGCCATTCAAGACCCCACCCGACGCAGCGACCAGCTTACCGCGCTGGGCACGGCCTGGTTGAATTACGATCCAGAAACCGCGACGCCGTGGATTAATAACAATGTCCCCGCGGAAATTCGCAGTCAGATACTTTCCCCAGGAGGCAATGCGGCTGAAACGACGGACAGCAGCATCTCCACTGAGGTACCGGCAAATATGCAGCAAACAGGCCCCGTCATCTGGACGACGCCCGACCCGAACGAGCCGGTTAACGTCAATTTCAATTCTACCGATGCTCCAATGCCGGACCAAAATCCGGTGCCACGGGGTCCAGGTCCGTTGCAAATCCAGATGGACACCCCGACCGATGAATCTACCGCGCCCCTTCCCACGCCGGACGCGGGAGTGATTAACTAAGAAAATTATTCCGCGGCAGCCTGAAGAAAATTTGAATTACGTAACTGGACCGGATTGGCCTTCAGGCTTCTTCTGTTCTGGTAGTTGAAACGGCGCATTGGAACTCAAATCATCCGCGTAGGGTGCCATCATGCGTTTGATGTGCGGGCTGAAATAACGCTTGTCCTGCCGCACAGCTTCTATGCCGCTTTTCAGCCCCTGCAAACCTTCCGCCTTTTCCACAAAGCCATCCACCCCGCCTTGGATCGCGGTGCGCACCGTGTGCGGATTGATGGTGCCGGTGAATAACAGCACTTTGCACTCCGGCATTTTGCGTTTGATGATGCTGAGGATTTCCAACCCGTTGACCTCGGGTAATCGTATATCGACGATGGCGAGATCCGGTTTGGCCTCGAGCACCCCGCGCAGCGCATCATGGCCGTTGCCACTCGTGCCGACAATTTCCATGTCGGTGAAATTGCGGATATACTCGCTGCAAAAGTCGAGCACCATGGTTTCGTCTTCAATGAGGAATACCCGCTTGATCATGCCGCATAGTGCAACACATTACCCACCCTGTCAAAGTGAAATACCCCAAAGCTTGGTAAATACGCGATGATATGGGCCTCGCTAGGGTGCTTGCCCGGTCGCTTTGCCTCAGGTCTTTTACGGAGGACATGGGGCAGTTTCCCATCCCATTCCCATGCTAGGAAGCTTGCCGATTTTGCGTGCGAAATCACTGAAACCGCGCCATAGTCGGGCAAGTTTTATCCCGCTGACATGAGCGACCACAACCGTTTCCTACCCCACATCAAGCAAATCCGCGCCGCCGCCGAAGAATTGCCCGACGCCGAACTCTGGCCCAGCGAGGACTACCTCGTCGAATTGAAAGGCTCGACGAGCAGCCACCTCATCACCTTCAAACGCACCGTCTATAACAGCAAAACCCGGGGCAAAACCTACAAATGGCTGTATGAGGGAAAAATGTGGGTGTAGTGAAAATACCAGGGTGAAGCCACATCCCCTATCCTTTCCCCATGCACTTCCTCGGCCTTGATTATGGCGCCAAACGCTGGGGTCTGAGTTTCGGCGACGAACTCGGCCTCGCCTTGCCCCTGCCCGCCGCCGTTGCGCCGACCGAGAAGGCCCGCTTTGCCCATGTCGCCCGTGAAATCGCCGCGCGCAAAATCACGGAGTTGGTCGTCGGCTATCCTTTCAACATGGATGGCACCGTTGGATTCAAGGCCAAGGAAGTGGATGCCTTTATTGCCGAGCTTGAACAGCGTTTCAAGCTGCCGGTGCACCGCACCGACGAACGGCTTACCACCCATGCCGCTGAGAACCAAAATCCGGCAAAATCCAAAAAACACTCACAAACTCCCGCGGCCCGCCGCGCGGCCCGCGCCACCGGCGAGCTGGATTCCCGCGCTGCCGCCATCATCCTGCAGGATTTTCTCGATACCCGTAATGGCCCGGCATTATTGCCGGAGGAAGATTAAAACCATGCGCTTGAGTGCGTGTTGTTTGCGTGCTTAATTCCGCAGGTTCGGATATTTTAGCCGCATTAACTTCCACCACTTCAAGATTGAACCCCATTGGAGGTGGTTTAAAACTAAGCACAACACCGCTAAGAACCGGAGTATTTTCAGTTTATGCGCCAGACGCCCCTTTTGCTCGGTCTGAATATCGATCACGCTGCGACTTTACGCGAGGCGCGCTACCGCCAATTCGCGCGCGATTGCGGCCAGATGGTAGAACCCGACCCGGTTGCCCTCGCCCTGTGCGCTGAGAGGGCTGGCGCGGATGGCATCACTCTGCACTTGCGCGAAGACCGCCGCCACATCCAGGAAGGCGATGTGCGCCGCTTGCGCGAATGTGTGCAGACGCGCCTTAATCTCGAAATGTCCTGCACCCCGCAGATGGTCGCCTTTGCCCACCAAATCCAGCCGGAGTTCGCCTGCCTCGTCCCGGAAAATCGCGAAGAGGTCACAACCGAGGGCGGCCTCGATGTGATTGGCCAGCGCGCGCGGGTGGCGGAAGCAGTGCGTGCACTTCTCGCCGCTGGCATCAAAACAAGTTTGTTCATAGACCCGGAGCCCGAGGCGTTGGAGGTTGCCGCCGAAATCGGCAGCCCCATCGTCGAGCTGCACACCGGCGCGTTCGCGCATTCGTATTATGGCCCGGGCCGTGCCGCCGAATTGGAAAAACTCCATCGCGCGGCCGAATTGGGCCATGAGCTTGGCCTTATCGTCAACGCCGGCCATGGCATCAATTACATCAACATCGCCGAGGTGCGCAACCTCCCCTGGCTGCACGAATTAAACATCGGGCATAGCATCATCTGCCGTGCGCTTTTCACCGGCATCAGCGAAGCCGTGCGCGAAATGAAGGCCCGCATGCATGGAACAATTTAAATGAATTTTCCACGAATGGACCCGAATGCTTTTTCTTATTCGTGTCCATTCGTGGATATAATCTTTACTATTTTCCAAATCCAATCCTCCCGTGACCCCCGCCCCTGAAACCTTTATCGGCCAGACTGTTCTCGGAGTGGGCACGGACATTGTCGAAGTCGAGCGCATCCGGGCCGCGCTCGAACGCCATGGCGATAAATTTTTGCACCGGCTTTATACCGCCGAAGAAATCGCCTATTGCCAAAAACACCGCGACCCCCACCCCTTTCTGGCGGCGCGGTTTGCCGCCAAGGAAGCTGCCTCGAAGGCCTTCGGCACGGGTATCGCCCGCGGCTTTGGCTGGAAAACTTTTTCCGTGACGCATAATGAACATGGCGCGCCACTCGCGGTATTGGACGAAGCTGGCCAAAAGCTACTTGCCGAGCGCGGGGCCAAGGGTCTCCTCGTCTCCCTCAGCCACACCGCCACCTTGGGCCATGCGATGGTTTTGCTCGTCCAATGATTTTGTTTCCATAAATCTTAATTTGTAATATATAAATTTACACCATGCCTGTCCCCCGCGCCGCCCATCCCATTCTCACTTGCGCCGAAGCCCGCGCCTGGGAAAAACAAATCCTTGGCGAAGACCCGGAAAAAGCCTGGGCGGCCATGCAGCAGGCGGGCACCGCCATGGGCGCGGCGATGCTGCGCGATTATGTGCAATGGCGTCCGCTGCCGCGGGATCCGCGCGTGCTGGTCCTCGCCGGCCCGGGCCATAACGGCGGAGACGCCCTGCTTGCCGCCCGCGAGATTCTGCGCGCCCGCCCGCGCGGCCACATCATCGCCGTGCTGCTCGATCCGTTGGAAAAATCAAAGCCACTCACCCAGCGCGCCGGGGCGGAGCTCGCCGCGCACTCCGGCGTCGAGCTCATCACCGCGGAACAATTTTTGCCGCGTTTGGCCGCCGGAGAAGCGTGGGACTTTACTCTCGCAGGACTCTACGGCATGGGTTTTCGTCCACCGCTATCGGATGCGGCGCGCAATCTCATTTCCGCCATAAATGACGCTCCCGCAGCGGCGGGTTTTCGCGCCGCCGTGGATTTGCCGAGTGGTGTGGGCGACGAAACCGGCGACCTCGCATTTCGCGCAGACTTCACCTATGCCACCGGCATCGCGAAGCAACCGCTGTTTGAAAAGGCGAATGCCAAATGGGCTGGACGAATTCGTTACCTTGATTTGGGATTTTTTGCCCAAGATTACAACCACCCGCGCGCCTTTATGGAAGATATTTTGCGCCCGGAAATTCTCCACTCGCTGAATCGCCTGCGCGATGCCGCAGGGGACAAACGCGCTTACGGCCACCTGCTGGTCATTGGCGGCTCCCGCGCCTATCCCGGCGCGCTCATGCTCAATGTGCTGGGCGCCTTGCGCGCAGGCGCAGGCTTGGTGACGGCGCTGACGCCTTTTACACTGGCACCCTCCTACGCGGCAGCCCGCCCGGAGGCGATGTGGCGCGCCTGCCCGGAGGAAATGGATGGCGGACACGGCGGCGGAACCCATGCTGCCGCCCGCGATTTGCAAGCGCGGATCTCGGCGATGCTGGTGGGTTCGGGTTTGGGCCGCGGCCCGGGAACGCAAACGATGTTGCCCCAATTGGTTAAAACTTGCCTGCGCCCGCTCGTGCTCGATGCCGATGCATTGATGCCCAAAGTTTTGCTGGCCGTGGCGGAACGCCCAGCGGAAGCCGGGCCGGTCATCATCACGCCGCACGCTGGCGAATTTGCCCGCATCGCGGGGGAAGGCGCGGACTTGGCGGAATTTTGCCGTAAATTCAAAGTTATTACCGTGCTTAAAGGTTCCGTCACCCGTATTTCCGACGGCACGCGGACTTGGTGTAGCACCTTCGGCGGGCCGGTGCTGGCGCGGGGCGGCAGCGGCGATGTGCTCGCGGGGGTAATCGCCGCGCTCGTCGCCCAACGCGCAGGTGAGCCAATGCTGGCCGCCGCGCGCGGAGTCGTCTGGCATGGGCTGGCGGCCGACGCCCTGGCCCGTGCCCGGGGCGATACCTCGGCGCTTACTTCCGAACTTGCCTCCTACCTGCCCGAAGCCCT
>DATHOB010000159.1:0-3520 GCA_035485355.1 Opitutales bacterium
TCATGCTGACGCCGCGTGGTATGACCATCGTGGCTTCAACGGCCTTTTTGGGTGCGGGAGCCGGGGGTATCGGAACGGAAGACGCCGCGGGAGATGCTGGCGTAGCGGGTGCGGCGCCAGCTCCTTCCGCTTCCAGCTTCAACTCAATCTGGCCGAGGCGGGGGGTCTGGCCAGGTTTCAAGACGTTTTCAGTAATCCGCGCTTCGTTGATGAAGGTGCCATTTGTCGAATTCAAGTCGCGGATCAGGATTTCGCCGCCGCGCAGATGCACTTCGCAATGATGGCTGGAAACGGACGGGTCGGAGATTTGGAACGTGTTATCCTCCACACGACCGATGGTGGTGCGATCCACATTCAGCTCGTGTGCGCGGCCTGTCATGCCCTGTGTCAGGATAACGAGTTTGGCCATAGCTTGGTGAATCCGATTATGTTCGCCAACCGCGCCAAGTCAAACGCAAATCTTTGAAAGTGAAAATTATTTCCTTTCAATCATCGAACGAAACTCGGCGAAGAGCGGCGTGGAATCGTGCGGACCGGGCGACGCCTCGGGATGATACTGCACGCAAAAGACCGGCTTGGTCTTGTGACGCATGCCTTCGACGGTCTGGTCGTTCAGATTGATACGATCCACGGAAATTTCCTTCGGCAGGCTTTTCGGGTCAACCGCAAAACCGTGGTTCTGCGATGTGATTTCGACCTTGCCGGAGGCCAGGTCCTTCACCGGCTGGTTCGCGCCGCGATGGCCGAATTTCAGCTTAAACGTTTTTCCGCCAAAAGCCTGCCCTAAAATCTGATGCCCGAGGCAAATGCCAAATATCGGCACGCCGTTTTTCACCAAATCGCCTACCACCTGCACCGCGTAACCCAGCGCCGCGGGATCTCCCGGGCCGTTTGACAGGAAAACTCCCGCTGGCTTGTGCTTTAGCGCGTCCGCGGCGCTGGCCGTCGCGGGAACGACCTGCACCTTGAACCCATGTTGCCGCAGTCGCCGGAGGATGTTGTATTTCATTCCAAAATCGAAGGCCACAATCGGGATGTCCGCGGGGGGCAGGGGGTCGCGCAGGCCCCGCGCATCGCGTTTTTCGGCGCCGCGTGCCAGCTTGAAATTTGCGCTTTGCTCGTCCTTCTCATCCCACAGGAAAGCTTCTTTGTGCGTCACTTCCTTCACGTAATCCACGCCCGCCAATCCCGGCCAGCTTTTGGCGCGCGCGATGGCGTCAGCCTCGACAATTCCTTCCGTGGAAATAAACCCGTTCAATGCGCCCCGCACGCGCAACTTTTTCGTCAATGCCCGCGTGTCAATGCCCTGGATTCCGGGGATTCCGTTTTTTTCCAGATATTCCGCCAGCGAATGGTCCGCGCGCCAATTGCTGACCACTGGTGATAATTCCCTGATGACAAATCCCGCGACGTGCGGCTGCCACGATTCCACGTCCTGCGAATTAATGCCGTAATTCCCGATCAACGGGTAGGTCATCGTCACGATCTGCGCCTTGTAAGAAGGGTCGGTCAAAATCTCCTGGTAACCGGTCATGGAAGTGTTGAAGCAGACCTCGCCGCAGGCGGACGTTTGCGCGCCAAAACCTTGCCCGTGAAACACCGAGCCGTCTTCTAGTGCCAATATCGCTTTCATCATCAGAAACTTTGCCGGGTGATGCTAGACCCGTCACGGGGGCGGTCAAGTTTTATGCAATAAAAAAGCGCGGCGTTTCCGCCGCGCCTGCTCGTATGCAAATCGTTCGCCGTTTGCGCTCAACTCTTCAATTTATCCAGCTTGGCGATAAACGGTTTGGGGCCGCCCTCCTCGTAGCCGAGTTCCCCGACTTTCTTGCCATTGCTGTTCAACACAACAACGGTGGGATAGCCTTCGATTTTGTATTTTTCCTGTAGCGCCTTGTTCGTCTGTTTCAATTCATCGGCCTGCTCTTTCTTGCGCGGGAAGTCCACTATCACCAGCACGAGGTTTTTCTTAGCATATTCCTGGAACTCCGGTTTGGAAAATACTTCGTTATGCAATTTGATGCACCAGGGGCACCAGTCGGAGCCGGTAAAATCCATCACCACGAGCTTGCCTTCCTTTTTGGCCTGCGCCTGCGCCTTGGGCAGGTCTGTCTGCCATTCCATTTCGTCCGCTGCCAGCCCTTGGAGGGCGAACCAGCACAACAACAATCCCAGCGTCATCTTTTTCATTTGAGTGCCTTCAGTTTATCAGGTTGATACCGCTTCTTTGACCCGGCCGGCGTCGTTCTGTTCACGCCAAACCATCTTACCGCCAACTATAGTCGCAACCGCCTTGCCGCGCAACTTCCAGCCGTAAAAGGGGTTGTTATAGGATTTACTGGCTGAACTCTGCTGTTCATACACCCATTCCCGGTTGGGATCCAGCACGGTAACATCCCCGTCCGCCCCGGGCTTGAGGGTGCCTTTGTTGAGTCGCAGCAGTTCCGCCGGGGCAACTGTGAATTTGCGGATTATTTGCGCCAGGCCGAGCCGCTTGCCATGGTACAGTTGCATCAGGGACAGCGCCAATTCCGTCTCGAGGCCGGTGATGCCAAACGGCGCGTAATCAAACTCAACTTCCTTCTCGTAATCGCAATGCGGCGCGTGGTCGCTGCACAAAACCTCGAGCGTGCCGTCGGCCAGCCCTTCCAGGACGGCCTCCCGGTCCCGCGCTGAGCGCAGGGGTGGATTCATTTTGAAATTTGTGTCGTAACTCGGCCACTCGGGGCGCTGCTTGTCTCCGTAACCGAAAAGTTCCTTTCCATCCGCCGCCCAGAATTTTTCGCCGCCGGCGATTGCCGCATCGGTGAGTACAAAATGGTGAGGGCACGCCTCACCAGAAACCGGGATCCCGCGTTTCTTCGCCTCGCGCAGCAGCGCCACGCTTCCCGCGCTGCTCAGATGCTGGCAATGCACCCGCGTTCCGGTCAGTTCCGCCAGCAGAATGTTGCGCGCGACAATCATCTCTTCGCCCGCCCCCGGCCAGCCGCGCAGTCCCAGCGCTGTGCTCCAGTAACCCTCGTGCATCACGCCGTCCGTCACCAGCGAATAATCCTGGCAATGGTCCATCACGGTGAGGTCAAACATTTTGGCATACTCGAGCGCGCGCCGCATCAAATCATTGTTCTGCACGCAATGGCCGTCATCGGATATCGCCACTACGCCCGCCTGCTTGAGCTGCCCGATGGGCGCGAGTTCCTCGCCCGCAATATTTTTAGTGATGGCGCCGGTGACGAAGACGTTCACCACGCCTTCTCTGGCTGCTTTTTCGCGTATCAGTGCCACCGTGCCAGCATTGTCAATCGCCGGAGATGTATTGGGCATGCAGACGATGGAAGTAAATCCTCCCCGCGCCGCCGCCGCCGTGCCGGTCGCAATCGTTTCTTTTGCCGATTGCCCTGGCTCACGCAAATGGACGTGCAAATCGATGAGGCCCGGGCACACCACCAGCCCCTTTACATTTACGCGTTCAACGTCCGCGGGTGCTTTTGCCGCCGCGTCGCTGCCGACGGCTGCAATT